>JAGHSE010000177.1 GCA_018066015.1 Candidatus Colivivens equi | reverse complement strand
TATACCTATATCTTCTATTACTAATAATAAATTGTATGATGACAAGGAAATGACTTTACTCGTTGAATACACCCAAAACGGCAACAGAATAGCTCATCAGCAGTTTATTATTCGTGAATACAAATATCCGTCTCTAACATCTGTTGTATCTGATGAAGCAAGCCAGCAGGCGAAGGTGGCAGAACATCAGAGTTTTATAACAGCAGAACTTGGTGGAACAAAGGTTACAGTAGATAAGCGAAGTGGATTTATCTCATATCTTGATGTCAACGGAGAACCAATGCTTCGCGAAGGTGTAAGTATCACTCCTGACTTCTGGCGTGCTGCTACTGATAATGATCATGGTGCAGGTATGCAACGCAGTATGCGCGGATGGATGAATCCTGCATATCGTCTTATCAAACTCAACAAAGAACAGGTAGGCTCTAACTATGTCATCACTGCCGAAATAGACATCACTATTGCTCAGCAACCTAACTTTGGCAGACGTCCTCGCCAACAAGAGAATAACACGGCACAGCAGGCAACTCCTGTCACACCAAAACTTTTCCTAACTTACACTCTCACCCCTGAAGGCAAACTCATCATCAATGAAAAAATGCAGGTTGAGGAAAAGAATAATCTTCCGCAAATGCTTCGTTATGGTATGAAACTTGATATGCCAAAACAATACAACCAAATTGAATATTATGGGAATGGCCCTCAAGAGAACTACATAGACAGAAAGGGATTTGCCGTTCTTGACGTTTATCATCAAAAAGTAGCAGATCAGTATTATGGATATGTACGTCCTCAAGAATCAGGCAACAAGACTGATGTGCGTTGGTGGAAGGTAATGAATGAGTCGGGTAAGGGACTTCATTTCTATAGTAATGAAGCTATGGAATGTCAGACAATCAATTTCACAGAAGATGACCTTGACCCAAGCACAGAGAAAGCAAATCGTCATAGTGGCGACCTAACCCCTCGTCCATTCTCATGTGTGCATATCGCTCAGAGAGAAATGGGTGTGGGATGTGTAAACTCTTGGGGAGCATGGCCTCGTAGCGAATACCAAATGCCTGTCAAGAATTATGACTTCTCATTTGTAATTGAACCTATTAAATGAAAGTACGGTTATTGATAATACTTTTTGTATGTGTCTCGGTAACATGCTATGCTACTGAGGCACTGCAATCTGGTATTTCCGTAACTGTGGATTCTGTCAATACGCACAAAGCTTTCGTAAGTTGCTGGAAAAACGGAAAAAAATTATTCATCCGTGAAATTCGCAATCCTCACCTCTGGACTCCTGATGACCCCTACCTTTATTCTATGAAGGTAAATAGTGGCACACAAAAATTCCCAATACGGCATGTCGGTCGTGAGATGGACAATCACTTGTTGCTAAATGGTAAATCAATAGCATTACTCGCTGGAAGTATGGATGATTACTTAAAACTATTCGGCAACGAAGCAGCAGACGACTCTATTGCATTGGCATTGGTGATAATGAAACGGTTGGGACTTAATGCTGTAAGATTACCTGAGAGCATGATTTCAAAGAATACTCAGTTTTACTGTGACAGTATTGGCTTGATTATTCTTAATAATAATTCAGACTTTTTGTTTGAGGAAATAAAATGTAGGAACATTTCGGTAGATAGTCTTATGACAGATTCCACATTGCCTTCTCCTAACAGTCTAAGAATTACTACTGACAACAGAATCATTCATGCTAATGGATATGATGTAGCTGTTGTTAATGTTGAATTGATTGACTCTCTCAATAATTTCATTCCACAATCAAATGTTCCTTTATCTGTAACGTCAAATATACCTGCATGTTTTAAATGTATGACAGACATATTTGTTAAAGGCAAGGCTCAGATAATTGTTCGTTCTTCACATATTCCTGAAACTCTCACTCTAAATGTCACAGCACAGGGACTACCTCCTAAACGAATCAATATCAAAACTATACGCAACAACCATCACTAATCGTATCACATATCTTTGCAAATTGAAAAGTAGATTATGAAACAATATTTAGATTTATTAAACCGTATTCTTAGTGAAGGAACAGAAAAAGGTGACCGCACTGGTACAGGAACAATCAGTATATTTGGCAACCAAATGCGATTTAATCTTGAAGATGGTTTTCCTCTGCTTACAACAAAAAAACTACATCTAAAAAGCATCATCTACGAACTTCTGTGGTTTCTAAATGGTGATACAAATGCAAAATGGCTACAAGAACATGGAGTAAGAATATGGAATGAATGGGCTGATGCTGATGGTAATCTTGGACATATCTATGGTTATCAATGGCGGTCATGGCCTGATTACAACGGAGGACACATTGATCAAATCACAGATGTAATAGAACAAATAAAAAGTAATCCAAACTCACGACGCCTTATTGTCAGTGCATGGAATGTTGCAGACTTGAATAATATGAACCTACCTCCTTGCCACATTCTATTCCAATTCTATGTAGCTGATGGCAGACTGAGCCTACTATTATATCAACGAAGTGCGGATTCATTTCTCGGAGTACCATTCAATATTGCCTCTTATTCTCTCCTTCTTATGATGGTGGCTCAGGTAACAGGGCTCAAAGCGGGTGATTTCATCTATACAACTGGTGACACGCACTTATATCTTGACCATATAGAACAAGCAAAACTCCAACTCACTCGCCAACCTCGTAGGCTACCTAAGATGCGTCTAAATCCTGATGTTAAAAATATATTTGATTTTAAATACGAGGATTTTATTCTTGAAGATTATAATCCTTATGATCATATTAAAGCAAAGGTAAGTGTATGATTTCAATCATTGTAGCAATTGCTAAAAATTTCGCCATAGGACTAAACAACGAGTTGCTTTACAAAATGCCTAACGACATGAAGCACTTCAAGGAAATTACTACTGGCCATACTATTTTGATGGGAAAGAACACTTTTGCGTCTTTCCCAAAACGACCATTACCAGGCAGACGTAATGTAGTATTAGCTTTGCCTAAAGAAATTCCTGATGACAAGGAAGGGGCAGAATGGTTTACTAGTCTTGAAGCAGCATTGGAGGCGACAAAGAATGACGGTGAGATTTTTGTCGTAGGTGGTGCCTACGTTTATGAACAATGTCTGAATCTGGCTGATAAATTATACCTCACTATTGTCAATGATGAACCTCTACATGCAGATGCGTTTTTCCCTGTTGTCAATTTTGATGAATGGCAGGTTATAAGCCGTGAAGAGCATTCTGCGGATGATAAACATAAATTTCCTTTTGCTTTCGTCGAATTAATACGCAAATAATCTGTAATGCAACTACCTGATGACTTTGTTCAACAAATGACTACTCTTCTTGGAAAAGACGAGTATATGTTATTGCAAGATGCCTTGAATACCATTGCACCAACGAGCATCAGGGTAAGAGACGACAACTGCATTCCTCATCAAGACATTATAACTGATAAGGTTGCGTGGTGCCAGGATGGTTATTATCTCAGCGAACGACCTTCATTTACGACAGACCCCCTACTTCATGCTGGTGCTTACTATGTTCAGGAAGCATCTTCCATGTTTATTGCACAGATTGTAGAGCAATACATCAAAAAACCTGTTACTGCACTAGACCTTTGCGCTGCTCCTGGAGGAAAATCGACATTACTACTATCTCATCTGCCTGCAGGATCACTGCTTATTGCCAACGAAATAAACTACAAACGTGCGAATATTCTCAATGAAAATATCAGCAAATGGACTAAATGTTCAAACAAGAGTAAAAATGACATTTCATCTTCTTACGCAATTGTGACCAACAATCAAGCCTCTGACTTTGCTAAGTTAGGTCGTGAACAATTTGATTTTGTTCTTTGTGATATGCCTTGCAGTGGTGAGGGTATGTTTCGCAAAGATGCTGATAGCATTGGAGAATGGAGCCTGAAAAATGTGATGATGTGCAGTAACCGTCAAAGAGAAATAGCTCGAGACATTTGGGATAGTCTAAAATGTGGAGGTATTATGATATATAGCACATGCACATACAACACACAGGAAAATGAAATGAACGTAAAGTGGATTGCAGACGAACTTGGGGCAGAAATTCTCTCTTGTCATATATCTTCTGAATGGGGCATCACAGGTAATTTGCTAAGTGGAGAATCGTTTCCTTGTTATCATTTTCTACCTCACAAGACTAAAGGCGAAGGGTTCTTCTGTGCTATACTTCACAAACTGCCAACAGACGATGACAGGTCTCATAATATGGTACGAAAATCAATACTCTCAAAAATTGAAAAACAAATGCACGTCATGCCATTACATATTTTTGAAGCTGACGTAGCACAATGCGAAGTAGATTATAATACAGCATTGCGATTCCTTCATGGCGAGGCTATCACTCTACCACAAGACACTCCACGAGGTATCATAACATTATTGTACCATTCTCAACAAATTGGACAAGTCAAGAATATTGGCTCGCGAGCTAATAATCTCTGTCCTAAAGCTTGGCGAATTCGCAAACATTTCACTTGATTTGGGCTTCCTAACAATAGTTATAAACACAAGGCACAGGGAATAGTGAATGACCCATATAAGTTATGGAATTAAACCTATATGGGTCATTTATTTTGATTTTTTTTGTCGTTATCGTATTATTTTATTACCTTTGCATAAATAATTATTTTTTAGGTTTATGAATGTTTTTGTAAGATACTTCGACAATGAAATTCTTGCGACAAGTCTTGACGAAGTAATTCATTTTCTTGAATCAATAGATGAAGTAGAATTTAGCGAAAGTGATATCAAACGTATAGATAACTACATGCAATCAATTAACCTTTATCCATTTAGACTTAAGGTTAGTTTCAGTAATTATGTTTTATTGCTTAAAAGCGAAGCCAATACTTTAGAGGAATTTAAAGAAATTGAGCAACAACGCAAGTTGCAAAAGGCAATGGGCATTTCTCCTGCTGCAGAAAAGAAGAAAACTATAATGGATTTCTTTAATGAAGAACATATAGGCTGGTACATATCTAGCATTACATTCAAACGTGTAGTACAAGTAGCTGGTACAACAAAATTCCAATACAAGGATACTTACTTCAAGGCTAAATTAAAAGCAAATAGTGGAATGCACTGCTATACACGCATGACAGATTATTTACGTAGTCGTCAAGATATAGACCCTCGTAGTCAATTTCCTTCAATAAAAAGCAACAACTTTGTATTTGAGTTCATAGGAGACAACCTTGACGAACCTACAAATAATCCAAGAGAAGTCAATGTTACAGAAATGGACGACATACCAGAATTACAGCTCAATGAGCCTGAAATTTAAAAGTAAAATCCCATAAATTTAATCGTAAATTTTATTCTCTGAGTAGATGGAGCAAAGGGCACTTCGTGCCTGCTTCAAGGAGTTTCAGCACCCATGGAACTGGCGCATCTGCACCTTAGTTATGAAAAACAATCATAGAAATTGTTATGGTTTCAATTTTTTTTTGTAATTTTGTCACGATAGTTAGATTTCTGCATGATTTCTAATAAAGAATTGAGATAAGTGGGGGGCTAATAATTCCCTTTAAGTGAATGAAGAACTATTGTTGCTTAGAGTTTTAAAGTATAAGAT
>JAGHSE010000391.1 GCA_018066015.1 Candidatus Colivivens equi | reverse complement strand
TACATTGAATTTTCAACGAACCGGCGCAAAGTTTTTTACCACAAAATACACAAAATAATACGAAAAATTCAGTTCCTGCATTTTCATCCTCACCTCAGCATAGATTAAGTAAACTTATCTCTGCATTACCTCGCATTGCTTGATAGTTTATCCCATTTGGGTTGACTGCGCCAACCTACAAATGACTATAAACACAATGTTCGATGAACAAGTTTCAGTTCCTGCATTTTCGGCCTCACCTCAGCATAGTTCAAACAAGTTTGACTCTGCATTCGGTTCGTTGAAAATTCGGTTCGTTGAAAATTCGAAAACTTAATCTGTGATAGTAGGGAAAAACCCATTACAAATAGTGTTTTCCCCCACCATAATAGACGAATTCCTACTTTATATCCTTATATAATCCCTTATCTTTGCATCGTCAAACAATTAAAAGCAGACGGATATGAAAAAGTTAGTAACTCTCAAGAATCTCGTATTACTTCTTATAATGAGTATGACGATGACGTCCTGCATGGACGAAGATACTGCAGGGTCAATGACTCTCTCGGGACAATGGACTGGTGATTTCGGTATGTACTATAATTACGAATATCGTGGTAAGATATACACTTTCAATTCTTATGATACCGATATTGTATTCTATCCAGACTATAATTATGCAACTCACGGATATGGGTATGAAATAGACTACTACTATGAGGGTCCTTATAATGAAATGAGTTTCAAGTTCTTCTGGGAAATAAACAGGGGTGTAATCTATCTTGACTATCCTGGCAATTCGGAATACAATACAAAGATATTTGATTATAGTCTCAGCGGATATTACTTCACTGGATATTTTTCAAATGGTTCAGAACCTTTCAGGCTAAAAAAACTGACTGATTTCTATGATTGGAACTATTATTCTGGATATGGTGATTATTATTACTTTGATGACCCTTACTGGAATTGGGGTTCTTATTGGTCAAAGTCAAGAGGTGGGGGCAATGAGGAAATGACTGATTCAGCTGTTACCAACAGTGGGAAAATAGTAGGTAGAGGAAATAGATTTATAAAATGAAAACATTTACATACATTGTATTCGTAGAATTGAATTCTGCATGTGGGGGGCTGTGTACGAATGAAATTGCCACTAAGGTCAATATAGAATTAAGTGATGAGGTTGCAAATCAGTTGGAGGACTTCTTGCAAAATTATAATTCAGAAAAATGGAGGGTGGCTAAAGCTCTCCATAAATCTGCTCAGCATATCCACTCAAGACTTATGAAAGGTGCATTTGAACATGTTAGATATATTCTTACGCTCAATGCCGTAGATTCTGGGTTTAGTGAATTTACTGAATGGGATTTGTTTGATGAAGATTGCAATAATGGCAATTTTGATTTTGACGCCAAACTGAGTGAAGTGGATAATTTTGCTCACTGGAAGGTATTGGAGGATGAAAAAATCCACAACATGAACATCTGTGAAATAGCGGACTATTACTGTGAACGTTATGGCATAGAACTCGACTTTGACGAATGTGATTACAGTTATCGGTTCTCTGAACAGGGAAGAAAAAACTGTTTCACTGTGTGGTATTAACAACTACAACACCCAGGGTGTCGCTCCGCCCCCCCTGGGCTATGAACAGATTAGCCTTTCAGGCTGCATCGGGGGCGAGGTGCGAAGTTCAGGGTTCACCACCCAATGAGTACAAAGAACCATGCAATTATAAATCCCACTATATATCCCACTATGACTTGTGGTAGTGTGTGTTGGCGAAGTATCATTCTTGCAGAACCGAGGCATCCCGACAATATCAGTAGTAGCGAAAGTCCCCAAATGGGATTAAAACCAAAGATATAACTGAATGCTACATATATTCCACTCAAACCTCCTACTCCCATCATGTGGGTACTGACTTTCCATTTGATATTAATGATAGCACATACGAATTGTGCTACAAGTGCCGCCACTAGTATTCCTCGCATAAATTGTGCGGTATTCACATTTACAAATACTGAATAGCACACGCCATATCCTATGATAGTCAGTATGTAGGGCACAAACCTGTTCCTGCGAGCACTTAATTGTATATGTGTCCACTTGTTGATTTTTCGAAATATATTGATGCCCGTACATGGAATAATGACTGTGAAAAGAAACACTGCTGCAAGGATATAAATTTTATATCCAAGGGGGAGCAGTTTGAGATAACTAAAGAAAAAAATCCAGAGGAAAGCCCACATGGGTCCAAAAAATGGGGAGAAGGCCTTTGAGAGGATATTAGCCGTTCGAATAATAATTTTGTCCTTCATCTTCGTTTTGATGCTATTGGGAATCCTAATTGTTTGCGATATTTAGCTACAGTACGGCGACTTATGTTCAGTCCCTGACGCTTGAGTATTGCCTCAATTTCTTGGTCAGAGTGAGGGTGGGTGGTGTCTTCGTGCTCTATGATGTATTTTATTTTATCATTAACTTCAAATCCTATTACTGCCTCTCCCTCTGCATTGTTACGAGCGCGTAGGAAGAATGTAGAAATGGGATATATGTTTCCATCAAGTAATGCGTATTTACTGTTCTTTACTCTTGATATAGTTGAAATATCCATTCCTGTGATTTTTGATACATCACCCAATGTCATTGGAACAATAGTGTGTTTATCTTGAGTAAGAATAAAATTACGTTGAATTTTTATTATAGCCTTCATCGTCACCATTAATGTATTATGACGTTGGCGAATAGACTCAATAAACATTCGTGCATTTTCCACCTTCTGTTTGGTGTAAGCATAAGCCTCACGCATCTGCACGTTCATTTTATCAGCATGTTTCTGATATGACTGTATTTGGTCAATATAATACTTACTCACTTCAAGATTTGGTATATTACCATCGTTGATGACGAATGAAATATTACCATTCATATCAGTTTCAATGATAACATCTGGAACTACTGTTTGTACTCTGTCAGACATACTTTCATTGAGAGCACGTCCTGGAGAGGGGTTCAGTTTGGCTATCAAAGCACAAGCTTTCTTAACCTCTGCCTCTGATATACCATCAAGTGACGCTATCAAAGGTGTTTTTTTAGAAATAAACAGGTCGTAATGTTGTTCTATGATTTTGACAGCATTGTCAATTACTATATTTGATTGTCGGGTTGACTCCCTCAGCCTATTAAGTTGTATCAGGAGGCATTCTTGCAAGTTGCGTGCCCCTATTCCAACTGGGTCAAATTGTTGAAGAACACTGAGCACCTCTTTTAGTTCATGCTGAGAAACTGACATGTTCATATAGATGAGCAAATCGTCTTCAATCTTACTAAGCGAGCTATCCAGAAATCCATGTTCATCAAGCGATCCTATGAGATATTCCAAAATTTGGCGCTGATATTCAGAAAGGTCAGTTTCTGCAATCTGCGATTCCAATTCATCACGCAATGTTTGCGTATCGCTGACGTCAACTTCGTATGTGTTATAGTTGACGTTGTCGTTATAATAGTCATCGTCTCTCTCATCATCACTATCATATAACACATTGGCATATTTATCTACGTCAGTGTATCCGTCATCTGCGAGGTTGCTTTCTTCTGCTGTATGGGTATCAGTATTATTCTCTGAATTATTACTACTTTCTAAAGCAATATTATCAATTACTTCATTATTGACACGTTTTTCTAACTCCATAACAGGCATCTCCAGCAGGCGCACGAATAACACCTGCTGGGGAGAGAGCTTCTGTAACTGTCGCTCCGTTTGTGTCTGTATGAGTCGGATTTCAGACATTTGTTATTGTTACATTTTCTACAATAACGACTTGATTTTTTCCTCAATTACCTCCTTTGTTGTGGCTCCAACAAATTTGTCAACTACTGTATTGTTCTTGATAAAAATCAATGTAGGGATGTTGCGAATACTAAATTCAGCAGTGAGATTATCACATTCCTCTACGTTGACCTTACCTATTACCACTTGCCCTTCATATTTCTGAGCCAATTCTTCAATGTAAGGAGCAATCATTTTACAAGGCCCACACCATGTTGCCCAAAAGTCCAAAACTACAGGTT
>JAGHSE010000311.1 GCA_018066015.1 Candidatus Colivivens equi | reverse complement strand
CTTTTATTACTATATTCAAACGCGAGTGGTAGTCGCAATATTGTATATCAAAACCAACAAAAAATAGCTTTGTTTATGGCAATCTTTATGACTATTTTTGTTGGTTTGAGACCAGTAGATGCTGCTTTTGCTGATATGGTAGGATATGATGCAGGTTTAAGTGAATTTTATGGAAAATTTCACTTTGATTGGAATGTGCAAAATAAAATATTTGACAATTTTTATGCTTTTTTTGGAACGTATAACTTAGGTGGTAACTTATTCTTTACAACTATTGCTGCGATATATTTCTTGACTGCGTATTATGCAATGAAGCGTTTATTTCCAAATGATATTTATATAGCATATTTGGTATTTTTAGGTGCATTCTCAACATTCTCATACGGAACAAATGGAATGAAAGCTGGTATGGCAGCAAGCATTTTCTTGTTGGCGTTGGCATATAGAGATAAACTAAAGGTGTGTATTCCGTTATTGTTGATTTCATGGGGATTTCATCATAGTATGCATTTGTCTCTTGCAGCTTTTGCACTCACACTTATATATAAAAATTCTAAAACATATTTCCTTTTTTGGTTTGTCTGTTTCCTTTTGGCTTGTTTCCATGTGACTTCATTTCAAGAATGGTTTGGTGGTTTGACGGATGAAAAAGGTGCGGGATATCTCTTAGTTGAGAATGAAGAATCAGATGATACCATCAAGGGCTTCCGTTTTGACTTTATTCTCTATAGTGCTATGCCGATAGTTGTTGGATGGTATGCTGTATATAGAAAGGGTTTGCAATTGTCTAAATTCTATACTTGCCTGTTAAATTTATATTTAACGACAAATGCTATTTGGATGCTATGTATGTATGCATCATTTACCAATCGTATTGCATATTTGAGTTGGCAGTTGTATCCAGTGGTATTGATTTATCCTTTCTTAAATGAAGATTGGGGTGAAAAAAAGTATAAGATATTGGGTACAGTGGCAGGATTACACTTGGCATTTACACTATTTATGACGTGGGTGTATTATGCGGATTAGAGGATACTACAGAGTTTTTTTTTACCACGGCGGAATTTTTTTTACCACGAAAAACACGAAATAATACGAAAAACTTACGAGTAATTTATGGGCATTTACGGGTAAAATAAAATATATCTAATGCCTACGGCGTAACGCGAATTTACCGTGAATTACCCGTGAATTTAATCGTGAATTATTTATTTCCACATGGATTACAAGCAATATAAAGACAAAGTTTATGAAATCATTGGAGCCGCTATGAGTGTGCATTCCGAACTCAATTGGGGGCTTCTTGAGCCAATCTACCAAGAAGCACTGCATTTGGAATTGAAAGACAGAGGCATTGTCAATGAACGTGAGCAAGAAGTCAACTGCTATTACAAGCACCATCTGCTCGACAAGAAATACAAGATGGACATAGTGGTAGATAACATAGTGATAGAGCTGAAGTCCGTGAAAGAACTCATACCAGCCCATCGCGCTCAACTCTTCAACTATATGCGACTCACAAAGCATCCAGTCGGTCTGCTTATAAATTTCGGATGTAGTTGTCTTCAAGGTGAACGTTATGGCTATGATCCAGAGACCAACGAATGTTACTTGCTTGACCGGTGGATGGAAATCGTTCCAGAAGATGTTGACTCAGATTACGAGTACTACCAATACGAGGATACCAACGATTAAAATTTACAGGTAATTTACGAGTAATTTATGGGCATTTACGTTTAAAATCAAATATCTGATGCCTTACGTTTAAAATAAAATATATTGTAGTTGTAGTTTCCTGATGCCTACGGCGTAACGTGAATTTACCGTCAATTATCCGTGAATTTTCAACGAACCGAATGCAGAGTCAAACTCGTTTGAACTATGCTGAGGTGAGGCAGAAAATGCAGGAACTGAATTGCTCCGTGAATTATTTCTTTGCTGAACATTAATACTGATTATAGTTGACACTTGCATGCTGCTCAAAGAATATTTACGATTAAATTTACGGGTAATTTATGGGCATTTACGTTTAAAATCAAATATATCTGCCTACGGCGTAACGCGAATTTACCGTGTATTTCGTGGTAAAAAACTCTATGTGAGATATAAACAATAATACTTTAAAGTAAGTGAGAAAATTCAAATACCCTGTAGATACTGACCAGTTCCTGAAGATAAGGGAGCAAGGAAAGTTGTATGTTGATAAGACAGACATGATGTATGAACTTGCCAACGAGTATGAGTACGTCTTTCTTGCTCGTCCTCGTCGCTTTGGCAAGTCGTTGCTTTGCAACACCTTCAAGGCTTATTTCAAAGGACAGAAAGAGTTGTTCGAGGGACTGAAGGTGATGGAATTGGAGAAGGAGTGGAAGACATATCCTGTACTGCACTTCGATATGAGTATAATGCGTAATTGCACTACACTGCAGGATATGGGTGATGTACTGGGAGCCATGATTGAGAGATATGAGAAACAATATGGCACTTCCAAGCGGATTAACGATTTTGGTTCGCGCTTCGACCAACTCATCCGCCACATACACGATACTCAAGGACAGAAAGTTGTTGTCATCATTGACGAGTATGACACCCCAATGATGCGCAACCTCTATAACGAGGATTTGCTGGCAGGACTTCGCACAATGCTCCGAGGCTTCTATCAGACGGTAAAACTTGATGGTGCATACCTCCGCTTTGTCTTCATGACTGGCGTGACGAAGTTTTCACAACTCAGCATCTTCTCCGAGTTGAATAACCTAAGGCAGATCTCCATGGATGATGACTATTCAGGTATCTGCGGAATCACTCAGGAAGAACTTGACACAACTCTGCGTCCTTGTGTAGAGGAATATGCAGAGAACCTTGATATCACGACTAATAAGCATACGCCATGTTAAAGAAAAACTATGATGGCTATCATTTCTCGCCCAAGAGCAAGGATGTCTAT
>JAGHSE010000259.1 GCA_018066015.1 Candidatus Colivivens equi | reverse complement strand
ATAGTGTCTCTGAGCCCTTCGCAACATATCTTGCCACCAGGAATGCCTATCATCTTTATCTTGATGTCATTAAAGACAAGCATTGTGTCCTCTATGGATTCACTCTTTGAGTCTGGTATTATGATTGAATTCTCGAAAGGTGGATTCATCTTTTCATAAAGGTAATCTTTGAGGCGAATACCACCAATGATGCAAGCCGTCAGCAATACTATTGCTCCAAGCAGGTAAACTGCGATTTTTACGTTTCGTTTCATGTCAATGCCCGTTTAATCGTTTTTGTTTCAAGGTAGAAATGTATTATCTTACAACCTCTCCTTTACCGTTCACCACCACCTTATCGTCATTACTTACTGTACACAGATATGTATCATAGCCGATAGCTTCAATGTTTTCATAAAGTGGCATGGTTATTACATGTCCATCAGCAGTCATCAGGCCTTGATAGTCCTCACCGGCTGTATAAGCACGAAGATGAGCCGTAGCTTTCGGATGATATGAATATACAAATGGCTCGGCATACTCATCACCATTTTCATCCACAGTTGTGCTACGATACAGAATTTCGTCCTTCTCATATTCCAATGTAAGTACGTCGGAAACATAGAAGTCATCAATGATATTACCATTGTAGTCATACTTTCGTATCGTATGGTCAGGCATCGTTACGTTAATTGCATCGTATTCCAGAGAGACAGACCCTTCAATATACGGAAGGATTTCGTCCAGTTCCTTATTATACACGGCACACTTATCGTCCTTGTAAACGCACCAGTACTTCTGATTGCTGGCAACCTTAATGTAGTCATATTCCTTTTCAAGAACGAACTTGCCCGACAAGTCCATCAAGCCATACCTGTGTTGGTCATCCGTGACAACAAGATATCCACCATGGAACACATAGTCATCCTTTAATGGATCGTAACCAATACCTGCATCAATGACCACCTTACCAGTACCATCAATAAACTTAATTTGTCCGTTCTCTTCAACGGCAGCAACACCGTCAGAGAAAATCCATGCATGGTCGTACTTTGGCTTAATGACCACCTTCCCGTCCTTCATGTTGAAATAACCACGTTTCGTACCTTTGCTGAAGCAAATAAGCGTGTCATTGTCGAGAGGCTTTGCTATCCAGTTGATACCCTTTAGGATCTTCTCACCAGTCTTCTTGTTAACCAGATAGCCATTGCCCCAGTCATAATCAGACACATATCCTATTGTCCTGCTGATGTATTGCCCACCATCATATTCATGGTCATTATCCCAATAGCATTTACGGGAAATAGCCTCATACAAACCATAAATCCCAGCACCAGCCAAAAGTGCCATAATGATTGCTGCACTGACAGCAAACACGCCCCATACACACTTCGCAAACTTTCCGTCACGCTTGTAACCGAAAAGTCCGAAGAACCAACCTAAACTCTGGCAAATGCCTCTCCACATTACGGAGAAAAACAATTTACATGATACCTTTTTCATCTTTGAATAAATTTTATGTTAATCTTATTGTATTATATGTCCCTTCTTGATAGTATAGAAGCATATGTAATCGATTTTCTATCGCTCAGCATAACATTATGTTATGTAACCTGTGACTTTATACGACATAGGCAAAAAAGAACTATCTGAATCACCTCTCCTTCTCCCTTTTTATACCTTTTTGCTTCAGCAGATAGTCAGTCGCGGTCTTCCAGTCAGGAAACTTCAATCATGTTATTCGTTTATTATTGCCATTATAGCTGTATAATTATCTTGCCCATATCTCTCATAGCCAGATTCTATCGCCTGTAGCATGTCATCGGGAACTTTTGCATCCATTATCCGTGCTTTTAGCACTTTGGAATCAATGCATTTATAAACTCCGTCAGAACAGAGAAGCAGACGGTCACCTGACTGTATCTCAAATTGAACGATTTCAGGCTCTGCTTTCTCTGGATGATAAGAGAAAAAACATTTGGTCACCAATTCCCATTCGTAGTCATGACTTACATGGTCGTTTGTCTGGTATAGTACATGATCTGTATCTGTATTTTCTACATTGTTATAGTCATAATAACCAGGACGTATCAGGTAACACCTGCTGTCACCGATATGGGCGATTGTAACCTTGTTCCCTTCAATGCTTGCCATGACCATTGTTGTACCCATTTGACAATGATTAAGTTCAAATGACTTTTCATCGATGGCGACTGATGCCTTCTTACATGCCTTTATTACTTTTTCCTCGCTATCTGGAATAGCTCTGTTTCGCGTCCAGAACTCTGATATTTTACTGACGACAGTCTCGCTTGCAACTTCTCCAAAATTGTGTCCGCCCATGCCGTCGCACACGATGCCCATCCAGCGATTCTTCTTTGGCATGTCAATGACCCTGAAAGCATCCTCGTTGTTCGGACGCTTGCCAGTCTTGCTTATTGTAGAGTATGTTATCTTCATCACTTTTTTGTTTTAAGTTGTGATTATATCCATGTTCATTTGTTGTATTACTCTTCTGACATTTCCTTGACGCAATCATGATAGGCTGTACGCATAATGCTGAGAATGCGAAGAGCTCTTATTATATTTTTCTCCAAAGTCTTTTCATCATCAAAGAAAAACTCACATGTCGCAGTTACGTTCTTGAATGTATGGTCAATGAATACCTTTGCCATCTTTGTCTCACGTGTAAGTTTGTTGCAAGCTGCAAGAAATAGTAACTCCTGACCTTCTAGAACGCTACTGAACTGAGGTAGGGTAACGTTTACGAAATGTTCTTCATCATCATCTTGTGTGAGAAAGAATAGATGTTTTAACTGATAGCGCATCAATATGTCACCATCTTCATCGTACTGAGGTTTATAGCCCAAACGTTCAAGTACATTGTATATTTGCTCCTTGTTTGTCATGACATTTCTCCTTATTCTTTATTTATTCTGTTCTTCATCAATAACGTCAGTATCACTGATGATAACGTGAGATTCATCTTCGTCCTCTTCATTGTCACTTTCCTGGACTTCTCGTGACAGTTTCTTGAAGTAACGAAATGCCATTTCAAGCTGGACAATCATTCGTGATACGGGTTCTTCAAGGTCTTCTTCACCCCCGAACAACTCACGCTCATAAAACATCCACAAACTGTCACCAACGATATTGAGCTTGATGTACTTCAGTGTTCCATTGAATTTGTCAACGAGCTGGTAGAATAGGACTTCTTCATCGGGTTTGTCAAGGATAGCTGGCACTCCGATGCTGAGGAAATTTTCATCATCGGTATTGGACATCCATATATAATTAATACCTTCATACATGAACGCATGGCCAAAGTCATCAATTTCTTCAAGTTCAAATCCTAATGACTTGAATGCGTTAAGAATCTTTTCCTTCATAGTCGTAATCTTTATCTATGTGATTATTTTTGATTTGTCAATTATCAGATAAAACCTATTTGTTGCATCTTTGCACCTGAATCCTTGGGAGAGAACTGGCTGCGGATGCGCTCGTATTCCCTGAGATCCTTTGATGTTACAGATGGTGACTTGTGGGTGATTATATCCTCCAATTGCACCTGTGTGATAGTCTTGTAAGGTTTGTCTTTCTCGGCAATGCTCTCATTGAACATCTTGCGTGATGCAACCTTTACGATATAATTGATGTCGCTACAGTTATATCCTTGTGTAAGGTCTGCCAATTTGTCGTAATCAATGTCTTCGGCTAAAGGCAGCTTGGAGAGTGACAGGCGGAAGAGACTTTCACGAGCAGCTTTGTCTGGCATATCCACATAAATCTTCTCGTCAATACGCCCTGTGCGGAGTACGGCTTTGTCAATGGATTCTGGGTGATTGGTCGCTGCTATGACATAGATCCCTTTTGCAGATGCATTGTTAAGCATACAGAGGAACTCGTTCACCTCACCGTTCTGATTGTGAGAATCTCCGTTAGTTCTCTGGGGAACCATAGCATCGAACTCATCAAAGAACAAAACAGTAGGGGAATTGTGTTCTGCCTTGCGGAAGATTTCGCCAATTTTCTCCTGTGTGCCGTGTAACCACTTGGAGGCGATGTCATCAGGTACCACTTTCATGAAGTTCACTCCTACCTCACCGGCAATGGCTTCGGCAAAGTAACTCTTGCCACAGCCTGTCGGACCATAGAGGAGAAGGCTCGGAGGCACAATGCCATAGGCTTCGGCACATTCACGGTTGTTCAGGACATTGATGAAACCTTCTGTCACGAATTTCTTCAATTCATCCATGCCTGCAACGTCCTTGAAACCATAAGTCTTTTTCTTGGAAGACACCTTGGACTCGCTCCTGACTGGCGTAGTCTTTGTATTTTCTTTCTCTTCCTGCTTTTGGCATGGTTGGCTTGTTCTAATGCGATGAAGCCATTCTTTTTCTTCTTTCTGTACGTCCATAAACAGTGGATTTTGGGTTCTCTACAACTATGGATATTGGAATCCCTTCAGTTCTATCAGTATATTGACTTTTTTTGTGACGTTCTTTTGCCTTTATCAGAAGCCGAGCAATTTCTTCGCTTTTGCTGTCATGTATGGCTTCAAAGCCTTATATGGAATGGTGAAGTGGAATGTCCCATCTGCAAAAGAACCTATTTCGTAAGGCTGGTATGAGAAAACCATACCTGCATCAGTCAAACCTGGCTTGGGCAGGATATTCTTACCTTCTTGCACACACAGACGGTCTTTGAATTGCTCTTCGGTTTCAGGTGAGTACATTCCAATTCTTGATTCGATATAGTGTGGATCTTTCTGGACAACCTTATAGTACAACGAGTATATCTTGTCTTCACAGCCTGGAACAAAGAGATAGCTCCAGTCTATCTCTTCGCATGTCTTAGGGTCAAGACTGACTATGTTTTCGGTGTAAAAACCATGTGCACCACCATTGTATTCATGCGTTTGCTTTTGATAGGAGTAATACTTACCGTTAGTACTTATCAGTCTCAGACTCAAATCAAAGAACAATGCACACGGATAGTCGTGTATGTCTTCACCATATTCTTGCTTCTTTGTCTCAAAATATCTGTTCGACGCGAACCTGCCGACTGCCTTGATGTCATTGATGTCGCCTTTGAATGTCCATTGGTTCAGGTTCCTTTTATTGTAACCTATATATATGGCATTCGCCTCGGGAACATCCTCATCGTTTGTCAGGGACTCATTCACTTTCTTGATAAGCCACTGACGTATCACATCACAATACGTTATGCTGCTCTTTGGATAATCAACCTCGAAGTGATATAACACGACGTTGCCTGTCTTTGAGAAATAGTCTTTGCGGAAATGCTGTACGCTGCTATAGTGGGGAATCATGGCTTTAAGTTTACGAATATCTTCCTTGTTGGCAAAATCAACAACCATTGTTTTGTAGGCTGTTCTTACATGGAACTTTGTCTTGCTTTTGGTATCTACCGAGTCATAAGTCAAAGTGGGGTCTTCGCAAAGCAGCTCACTCAAGGTATATATGGCACTGGTCCTACCATATTCATCGTAAGCGCGGTAGTAGGCCTTGCCATTCACTACACAGATGGTATCAGCACTCCACCACGTGGAATCCATATAGTTTGTCAGAAACTTCGGGATGGGTGGTTCTTCCCAAGAATCGGTTATAGGTAATTCTTCCGACTCTTCATTTTGCCTTGCTTCCTGCACTTCAGGCAATTCCACATAATTATACTCGTATGAGGCGTTTTCTATGTCATTCTTTAGGCTTGAATCGTTCTTTTCCTTGTATGAATGGCAGCCTGAGCAAAGTGCCACCAATAGATAACCAAATACAACAATTGGCAGAAATGCAATTTTCCTTTTCATACTTTATCTTATTATTGTACGTTTACGTTATTCGCTTGGTTAGATGATTTCCTCTTTGAGCACTATCTTATCCCCTTTCTTTACAATCAAGTACTCATGGTGTTCAAAAACTCCTTCATCTTCGGTAGGGATGTTTTCCTCCACTTTGCAGAGATATGTCATACCATTACTCTTGAAGGTGTAAACATCTTTTTCCGAATTGTTATCATCAGAGACAATTATCAGCTTTGGCTTTTCTGATATGGATGAATTTGCTTTCCATGAGGCATATCGTAACGCACCATTGTCAAGTCTGTCTATTCTCACAATATGGTTCTTTGTCCTGAAAAAGCTTTCCAGATAGCGGTACTCATGAAGGCTTTTATGGAGCCCTTTGTGTGGCTGGCTTCCTTGTGAGACAAAGGTATTGCCATCAAAGTGATAGACTCTATAGCGGTCAGATATTCTTGGCAACCTCTTTCCTTCAATGGTTTCGGGAACATATAGGTTCTGGGTAACGGCATCGTACTCAAAAAGCCAGTCATAACCCTCGCCATTCGTTGTAAAATACCATTCAGGGATGCTGTAACATATCTCCATCCCACAGTCATCGAGGTCATCACCACCATCATAGACACTGACAACCTTCAGGCTGTCTCCATCTATCATGTAGCCATCCAACCACTCATAGCCATCACTGCTTGAAGCACGATGAGATCTGTTCGCAATGTAAAACGTTGAACCATTATCTTTCTTGATTGAATGTACAGTAGAGACCCATGCGGCTTCAGAATCCTGTTCTTTCATATCGACTCTATGCACTTCACCGTCATCGGCTTTGAATATGCATATTACTCCATAGTCGGGACAAGTTCCTCCCAGTCCTGTATTCCAACTGACGAACTTCATCTTGCCATCTTCAGAAACGCATTGATGCTTCAGGTCGTTATCTTCAGATAGGGAATCCATAGGGAAATAGAGCTCATCATTCTCCTTATCCGACTCAACATCGGCATTGGTTCCCATCTTGTTGCCACAGCTGCTCATCAGTATTAGGGCAATGACTGCAGTTGATGCTATTCGTTTCATGTGGGTGTTGTATAATATGGTTGTTGATTTGCAGCTTTGCTTTCTGCTTCCTTTTTCATTGCTTCGAGCAAATCCCAATTCTTGTTGACGTGACGGAACTTTGTAAGAACCTTGCCTTGGCGGTCAATGAATCCGTATATTTCCACTTCCACGTCATCAGTCATTCCGAAGCCGTCTTCATCCATGTAATACTTCCCGTCTGGATTCAATTGCCATCTAACCTGAGCTACACCGTTATTATACCAGCCGACTATTGTTGGAAAATGGGCATTCAGGTCATGAGCCCTCTCAAGGCATTCTTCAGGCAAGCCTTTAAGTGAGTCCCAGTCAATGTCATCGGGAGTGACAGTACAGAAGTGCTCACCAGGAGTCAAAAACTCATACGCACGCTTTGCGTCATTGTCCATCAGGAAGCGAGGCTTCCACCAGCCAATGATTGCGACATTGACGACACTCATGCCCTCGCGAGCATCTTCAACATAATAATTATTCTTATGAATACGTGAAGCCAAGTGCTTGTATAAAGCCTGTGACTCATCACAGTCTTGTGCAAATCCCTTCTTCTTTAAAATTTCGTTAATCTTCATAGTCTTTTCTTGTTTTGCTAATTCCGGTGGAAAGCCGAGGTGTCCAGAATATTTTTAATTATTTCGAAAATTATTGCTTGTTTGAGTGTTGATGACTACTCTAAAAGGAATTTTACCATTTACATCGTCATTTTTTATAGAACAAGAAATGAACAAATATTGGTTACTCTACTAAATGAACGGTTCCAAACAGAGTATACATATCTCATGTATCGAATCTTTGCATTTGTTCAATATGAATTCTTTTGTTATGACAGTTTCGTTGCTTTCTTCATCACTTGGCATCGAATTTTTTACGCCATAAGGAGAATCAACATTTGCTATGTCTTGATGAAAAATGCGATTGAATATATCTTTAATTGTCTTCATACTTACAAAATTTATTGTGAATGACAAGCCTTTTTCAGCAATGCAATAAGTTCGCGGAAAACTGAATCTGAAATTCTGTTATTATCGCGTGCATCATTAATGGCCTCATATACTATCTTTCCAGAATAACTATCCAGCCCTCCCCAAATATTATCTGTATACAAGGTAGAAGTGTATATGTGATTGCTTCCTAGTTTTGTTATTAAAGTAGATTTTGCCAGATTACGAGCATCTACATCAAAAGAAGCTCCGAATGAAATGTCATGCCCATGAATTAATGAATGATGATGTGAATCTGTATCTATTGCACTTTTAATTGCATCTTCTATCTCATTCGCATCATACATCGAAAGATCAATGCCAGAATGGTCAAGTATCGAAGCAATATCAATATTTCCAGAATGCGAATACTCGTACCCTCCATTAGAGAATATCTCTCCTAATTTGTCAAAAAGTTCGTATAACATATTCCTTATAATTATATGGTTGTAAATTACTTATTTTTCTGATCTTTGAATGCTTTGCGGAAAATATCACCAAGTTCTTCCTTGGAGAGTTTGCTCTTTCCTTGGTACTCCCTTTGGAAATATTCCTTCGCAGTACTTCCAATTGCCCATGCGAATGCAGCCGATGATGCTGCATCCATAGCAACTCCTGCTCCATAACCAAGACCAGTAGATTCCATCAAAGCAGAAAGAATCTTAGAACCGATATTCATAGAGAGGAACCAAAAACCAGCACTAAGGATAAACTGCTTTACAAGTTTCCAACCTTCATCTTTCGTTAACTTGATGTCATAGCAAAGTCCGATAGCAACTACACCAGCTCCCATAGCAGAAGCTGTTAAAGCCCAATTAACATGTGCAGGTACCAAAGCTGTTCCTACTACTGTTGCCATCATCGTCTTGATAGCCTTGTCAGCATTCTCATTGCAGATAGAAATTGATGTTGCCATATTATTCTATGCTAATTCGTGTCGCGCCCAACTTTTTAATATTAAAATTTGAAATTTTCTATTAATTAATGAGATATTCTATATGAAAGTAACCTATACCTTCCCTATATTTTATATCGTCAACAAACAAAAACAGCAGACACAGAAAGCACTATAGCATAGAATTATCTTTTATATTCCTTTTGAAATTTCATTTTTATGTACTCTGATGCCGCATATAACGTTGTTATCATGTGTGACACTATTTTGTCCATCTTCTCACCTTGACAGACTTGATGGTCATAATCCAATGTTAGACTGCCATTATTCAATAAAATGGCCTTGATAAATTTTACCTGTTGGTTTGTTTCATTGATTACAGTGTCTAGTATTTCTCTTGAATAGTCATTACCATTTGCAATATGAGGGACAGAAATGCGAATCATCTCTTGCCTTTTATCGGGTATACTTACAAAATGAACATGTTCATATTCAAAATGACACCACCCATTGTTCAGCACTGTTACCTTTTCACTTAATCGTTTGATTTCTTCCAAAACTTGTTCGTTCATGTCTTTGAGGTTTATATTTGTTAACTATTTATGTCAATGAACTTCGTTTTGTAACCAAACTAAGCAAAAAAAACTGCGCCAGCTATGGTCGCCAACGCAGTTGTCACTTTTATTGTAATATTTGTGAACCTACTGTTGTATTTTTATGATTCCAAGTGCAAACCATTGGGTCAACAAATCAATGCAGTCTTTGGTGGCAGTTTTTTTATCCACCTCATATTCGTGCAAAAATATATTTACTATATCATCAAGACCAATAACTTTTCCTTTCATATTCAAGAAAAGAAATTCTGCGCTTTCGTTGAGTGTGATAACAGAAGAGAAATCAACATTTTTCGAGTCCTTGGAATAGAGTATAGTTTCTTTACCTAATTTCTTTATTTCATAAGTTGGACGTATTGAGAGTAACACATTAGCTTCTGATGTGATAAATGTACGAAAAACATCTTTCCAGAATTCGTTTTCATTCTTGGATGAATACAATGATAGAAGGTTCTCCCGCATTGAAAGACATCTTTGCCATAGCTCGGTCCTTGACTTAAAACAATCAGAATCTAAGAAAATCTCATTGCCTTTATCATCATATTTTAACTTACAAACAGCCTTAATACTATCTGGATGACAATGCTCTTTACCCACAAGATTACCATCTCCCATTAGATTGACAATGGTGTCAGAATATGAAATGACACGATGTAAGATATATTTTTCCATAGAAAGATGGGCAAGTACAATATCCCCAGCCTCATATTTCTCCCCTTTAGACAATTGTACTTTCTCTCCATTTTTAATAAACGGAAGCATACTTTTTCCCTTTGCTGTTATCATTGCTGTTTTCTCTTCATCCAGAAGTTGAACCACAAAACCGAAAAACAACTCATTATCTATTGTCACTACTCCTTGGGCTGACAAGGTTGACGATGCAATAAAAAACAATGCGGACAATAACAATTTATTCATAAACACATACCCCTGATCAGTGTCGAACACAATTTCTTTATTAACTTTATAACCTTTATGAGACGCTTACTATAAAAGTAACCATTAGTCCAACATCACAAATACAGCCCAATAGAAGGGTTCTGAATATTTTTCTCGGATAGCTGATTTTGCCTTATCGAAGGCTTTTCGCTTGTCATAGTGATTGTCTTCATCAAATAGGTTCTCATAAAAGTGCTTCATAAACTCAGTACATACAACATCACTTACGTTCCAAAGTGACATAACCATCGTCTGGACACCAGCCTTTTTGAAGGCACGCTGCAAGCCATACAAGCCTTCAGCTGTAGCTTGCCCTCTGCCAGACTGACAAGCAGACAAAACAGTTAATGTCGTGTTGCTTAAATCCAGACGAGCGATGTTTGATGCAGTTAAGATGCCACCAAGTACTCCCTTAGGAAGTTCTTTGCCTAACCATGCAGCATTGCCACCAGACATGACAAGCCCAGAAAGCGACATGGCATCCTTATACCCTTTAAGATAATCTATCTCTTGTGCCTCTTCGGGAGTATAGAAGAAACCATGCGTGGCAATATGAAGAATCTGAGGAGAATGACCATTCATGTTGAGGAAAGATTCTTCTGTGCCTATCTTTCCAGTATAGGTTGTAAACGTCAGTTGCTTGGATCTAAGTATCTGTTCTATAGCATTCACTTCTTTTTTTGTACCAGGAAGTGTTTTATATATGGAATCCCCACGAAGGACATCCCCTCGAAGGGCCAATAATGATGACACGTCGTATTTCTTCGCCTCTTCCTCCCATTCGTTAGCCTCCAAGTCGTACAATAAACCACCGTATAATACTGCATTCGTATTAGTAGAAGCTATTTCCATTTTCAGATTGTGACTGAAATGTACCAATTCACGTGCAGATGACAGCCTCACGAAATGATAATGGTCACCCAGTAGGGTTCCATCTTCCATCGGCAGTGATTCCAGTGCAATCTGGAAAAGAAGTTGTGACGGTACATAATATACCGTTGCCCCTTCAGACACTTTGTCCTTGAAAGGTTTCCACAAAAGTTGGTACATTATCTCCGCATTGGGACTTTCGTAATATTGGTCTGGATAGGTCACCTGCATGGAGTCAATCCTACTCTCAGCAAACAATTCCTGTAGGAGAGGATTATCCTGCCTTTTATTCACGAGATAAGCAGCATAGACTCTACCACGCTTCTTTGAAACGAAATCGGTGAAGTCAATCAGTACATCGCTGTCATTAAGCTTATTTTTTATTTCCTTATAGCCGACACTCATAAAAGATGTTATGTCACCATAGCTTCGACACCTAGTAGCTAATTGTGTTTCTCGTTGCCTGATTTGTGAAGTCAAGGCCAAAATACTGTCTGTTTGTTCTTTTTCAACTTTCCTGAAATCTTTCAGTTTCATCTGTAAAGATGATATCACAGAAAATTCGTGCAGGTCGTCAGCTGTACCATTGGCTTTAATTATATCATAAGTAGAGCGTTCTGTTTCCAAAAGAAAAGCCTTAGACAATGCCAAACCATCATAGCAAGCTCTGGTAAAGGTTGTCTGGTATTCCTTCGCTTCCAAGGCAAAAGGTGTCATTTTCTGAATGAGATCTGATACTTGTTTCCAATATCCCTCACGTTCTGCGCTTGTTAAATATGGAAGTTTCTGCATTGTTTGTTCTTTCAATGCACTGACAGCAATCGAATAATCTTGACAGGCTTCTTGTATATGTCCAGCAAATGCTTCCGCATTAGCTTGATAGCCTAAAGCCTCAATGTATTTCAATTGTTCCTCACCATACAACGTTTTTATGCCGTTGGCATATTTTTTATACAACCGTTCCGATTCTTCATAATGTCCTAACTGATGCTCCATTCCTCCCATCAGTGATAACAAGTTGATTCGCTCGCCATCATTCTCGCTATATTGCGTAGCCATTACTTTGTCAGCCATCTTGTAGTCAGCCAAAGCCTTTTCATAATGCATAAATTTTGCATGGCAAATGGCTCTTGTGGTATAGATATTCCGTTTTCCCCTTGGTTCGTCTGTCATGCCTAATGCACGGCACAAGGTATCTAAATTCTGAAAGCATCTCACGCTGTCACCCATGAGGCTGTATGAGTATGCAACATTCATATAAGGCAGGTAATAGCTTGATTCCGTTTCATTAAATTGCTTTTGAAACTCTCTCTTGCTTTTTATGAAACATGTTAAGGCATCATCGTACTTCTTTAGGTTAATATATAGATTTCCAAGGTTTAGATAATATTGATGTTTGTTCGCGCCTTGATAATCAGTTCCTAAGCCATTGATATATGAATCATTCTTCTTGTACCACTGCTCGGCCAGTTCGTAGTCACCATGACTTTTGGACACGTCGGCTTGTTGATTATAATACTCAAAGAGTAATTCCTTATTTTCGGTTGTAGCAATTATAGAGTCCATCGCTACAGTGATAGCGACAGATTGTTGAGTGTTTCCAAGAAGTTCACACAGTTTATATTGTTCCCTAAGTATTGAGATTGTTTTTGAGTCATCGTGAATAGATGTTGCAAGGCTGTAGGCTTGTTGATATGTGTTTAGGGAACCTTCAATATCATAAAGGTGTTTTTTTATTACACCGATATGGGTCAAAGCGTCTATTTCATCCTTGGTCGCACCAATTTCATGGTAGCCTTTGAGAGCCTCTTGCATACAGACAAGTGCGTGTTCGTATTGATGTGTTTCCCGTAAATACTGACCTTCGAGATACCATGACAAAGGAAGTTGCCGATTTATTCTCTTCAACATATCTGAACCAGCACAAGGAGTTATTTTTTCAAGAAGTTCACGTGCTTCCTGATAACGGCCTACAGTACCGCTCATATATTTTAAGGCTATGCCGTAACCATTCACCACATACAATTCTTGCAAATCCTTCCGCTCATTATCATTAATGTTGCCTGACAATAGTACTTCACTCAATCGAAAGGCTTTCTCGAATTGTTTCAACGACTCATAACACATTACAGCCATTGTCTGACTGCACACATATACCTGTCTTTCGGCTTCTGTGCGTTGTTTTTGGGTATTCTGACCAACATTCAGGAAAAGTTCCAACGCTTCCTTGTGATTGCCTTCTTTGTTTTGTTTGAAGGCATTATTCATCAACTGCGTCACCTCTTGTTCCGACAAATCCTGTGCCATGATAGGAATATGGCACATAATGAAGAGGATTGAATAAAAGATAACCTTTTTCATTCTACTTCATTTTTTATTTGGTTATACAACGAGTCTGCTGACATCTGATAATAACCTTCAGTACTACGTAACTCGTTTAACACTTTCAAGGCCATATCTTTTTGATTCATGCAAAGATAAGCATAAGCCTTCAACCATTTCAGATTATCTTGTTTGTCTTTGATAATCATGTAATCATACTCCTTCTGCTCGTCATCTTTCGTCAAGTCTTGAGCTAACTCTACAGAATCATTCTTCAACATTGAACATTTATCATCAATCCAGTGAAGTGCTTCTTCGTATTTTTTTTGGCTTAACAATAGTTCCAATTCAGAATTGTCTGAGCCAGCACGCAACGTAACTTCGCTCATTTGCATAGAACTCATATAATTATCTGCGGTATCAGTTACATAAAGATTCTGGAACAGGAAGAATCCAGCAACAAATACAGCTGCAATGCCGGAAAGCCAATAAATAACACGTCGGCTTGAAGAATGAGCTATAGGACGTTTTTCTTCCCTCGAAGGAGCTGGGCAATAATTGTACCCACTACCTGTCGGACGGAATTCTGCTACATTTATGTCATCTTCTTCTCCCATTGCTTCTTCCTCCCATTGCTTCATTTTGGCGAGCATTTCATTCCTCCTGATTACTATCTGCTGTACGTCTTTCGTAAACGACAATTGATTTTGAAGTTCTTCATCATGATTAACATCCTGTTCAAATGCAGTACGTTCTTCACCTGACATACGATTCAGAAGGTATTCGTCTATTCTATCTTGGTAATCTATCTTCATAAGGCTTAGGAATTTAGATATTGCTGATAAATTGATTTTGCAGACATTCGTAGCGTTTCCATACACTTGTATTTGGCTGTTTTCAAAGCATTCTTACTATCAAAAGTAGGCAACTCCATCATAATATCATCAAGAGTTTTCTCTTCATAGTAAAACATGGTTAGAATCTGGTTGCATCGTTCCGACATATGGCTGATACAATCTGCTATGATTTCCAGCACCCGATTGTCACTCTCATCGTATAGTATGTCTTTATATAATTCTAAGTCCATAGTTTTACATACTTTATCTTCATCTTCCGTGTTTAGGAATTTTCGGTGTTCACGTGCCCATTCCAAATATTTTAGTCGAGCAATGGCCATAAAATAGGTAGTGAGTGTGCTAGTGAACGACTTACCGTTTTTTCCATATAGCAGTCCGTCTTCCGCATAGATTTTCCTGTCCCTGATATTCTCCCACAACTTAATGAAAGACTCATGGAAGATCTCGTCTTTATACTCTTTTCCAATAAAGAACATACCTCGGTAGTTCTCATTGAAATATCGTTCACAATGATGGTGCAGTGCACGTTCAATGTGAGAAACTCGATGATATACGCCTACAACATAATCAACATCCGAGTAATTTTTTGTATTTATTCTATATGTTGCCATTGGTTTAAAAGAAATCTGATAAGTTATAAACTGAGGCTTCTCCAGTTAGAACAGGGGTTTGTACATATCTTCCTCTATTTTTCTGCATGTAAGTTTGAATTTGTTCCATTGTCATATTCCCATTTTTGGAGAGGATATATAATGTGTATGTTAGTTTTCCGACTTGCGGACTCTTCATTTCCTGATTCAACTGATAGTCCTTACATGCACTCAATGTTATCCATTGCTCAGGAAGTTTTTCAACTGTCTTCTTTTTGCCAATAGGAATAACAAATTCCTCCTTTACCCCTCTCACAATTTCATCATCTTGTCCACGAGAGGAATCACCGCTATGACAGGCATCCACCACGACAAGCATCTTTCCCTCGCTACCAATTCTTTTTCGGATAGCAGTGAGCAGTGTATTGAGTTCGTCATCTATCAAGTGCTTCTCACCTTTGTCCTTCTTTTCATTATAACACAGATAGGCATCGTATGGAATCCATGCTTCGTCCCAACCATCTTTTTCATCTCCATTAACATCTGTGACTTGCTGACCATGACCAGAGAAATGGATATATATAATGTCACCAGCAACACATTTTGTGGTCAGTTTTTTAAAGGCTGTAACAATACCGGCTTTTGTTGCTTGCTTATTGACAAGTGTCCGCACGTCTTTATATCCCACATTCTGCAACATCCGCTGTACGTATGGAACATCTTTGTCACCATTGATTTTTGACCAGCTTTTGTCTTCTTGTTCACCTATACCGATAACCAATGCTCGTCTTGTCTGAGCAACGCAGTGTACAGACAAGATAAATAAAAAAAAGACTAAAGCAAGATGTCGATTCATATTTAACGTGTTAAGGGAAATACTGTCTGCAACTGAGCAGACCATATTTCGTAGAGTCCTAAACTGATTATCTCTAACTTGAAAGGTTGAAAGATTGATTCTATTGATTTCTTTAACCTAAATATTTTATCATAGTCTTTGCTAATGCATAAAGTCATATGTGTGATATTGTTTTGAGGCAAGTAATTCTTATTTCCCAAAATCTCATATAGTCTCATCTGAAGATTATCCATTTCCTTAGATGGTCTTATTTTGAAATATAGCACCAAACTGTTATTTCTGCCGCGCATTATATCAAGTCCATCAATAGCTATAGTAAAGGGGGGAACCCAAAGCCATTTATTTGAGACATTACCTTAGCTAATGACTCTTTCGAGGACGTTACAGTAAAATGATATGGTAGATTATCAACGGCATATCTTTGACTATCTTCTACACGTCCATATGGAACGCGACAAACACATTCAAGTTGGATAGGCTTTAGCACCTCATAAAGAGTTCAATAGCCTTCTTGCGTAAAATGTGTTATCAGCGTTAATCCCATAATTTATTTTTATCTTTAACTAGTTTATGCAAAGATGATTGTGATGTGTTACTCTTCTGTAAAATACAGTTAAAATTCATCTAATTCTCATAAGTAGATATAAACTGCCTTTTGATTTCTATATTTTAACCTTGGTACATTTTATTATTTCTTTCCATAGAAACCCTGGATAATAATCCGAACTTGAGTGTATTCTTAACGGATGCTGATTTTCAATAAAATCAAAACTATAAAATGGAGTAAAATAAAAACTATATGGTTTCCATAATTTTTTAATAGGATGAGTTTCTTTGAACAAATCGAATAAGCCTTCAAATTCATGCTTAATTTCTTGACATACGATTCCGACATCAGGAACACCATTATTACCAAACAAATGCGGCAATCTATCTACTTTGTTCGCCACTATTATGAATCTATCCTTTTTACATGATAAATCACATATCTTTGATATTCTATTAACAAATTCAGTTCTGGTTCTTAATGGCAAATTGGGTTCTGCAAGAAAAAGCCAAATTTTTGGATTAGGGCACGAAATAATTTCGCTTATATACATTGTAGATTGATCATCTATCTCATCACGATTAAAAAACATGTCACCAGGCATATCAATAAACTGATACATTTTTCGACCTCTACATGATATTATATAACCAAGCAATGGTAATCTTATCTTATTCAATTGCTCAGGAAATCTGCTACTCAAACCGTAAATATAGTCATCACATTTCATTTTATAACGTTGATCTCGAATAAAAATATTATCAACCGTGATTACATTACCACAAGAACGTAAATATCTAAATAAGCGAATTAATAATAGACTTTTTCCTGAACATCTTGGACCAAAAGGGACAATGATAGGAGTTGCTTTATCTGCTATGCATATTGGTGATCCAACATATTGTGATAGATATTGAATTTTCATTGTAGGTAAGTTTTACTAATAATTAATTCGAGTGGGATTCGTTCCGTCTGACTCAATCTTTCGGAGTTTAGTCGCTCTTCAGATAACTTCGCTGTCTGCAGCAGTCGTTTATCCACTCTCGAGCATGTTGTTTTTGATGATTTGACAATACATTAATATATTGTAAATGTTTTGGCTTTTAAACAAACATTACCATACCAAATTTCATATCTATAGGATCCGCTGCTCCAGAATCCCTTGGATGCACTTCCCCAGCCTGATAAAACGTGGGTATTGTCACTGCCAGAAAAAATAGTCATGCTTGAGGAGAACGTATAACCACTTGGAGATGAACTTCCAGTTTGTAAGGTACCAGATATTCCATATAATTTCGCATATAAAGTGATCGACTCACCTTCCCGAATACCTGTATATGTTATTCTTGGTTGCAAATACATAGAATTAGAACTATAGATAGAACCTCCGTAACTTGTTTGTATATCACCGTTTTGATAAACATTTGCGATCTCTATATCAGTGATAATAATTGGAATAGAAGATGAAACTAATGATTTAAACTCTTTCATTTCATTTTCAGCAGACTCCCTCTTTTCCTTCTCGTCAGATAATGATGATTGCAGACTATTGATTTGGGACGTCATATTACTGATTTTATTTCGTTGATCGGCAATGTTCTGATTTTTTTCTTCAATAGTGTTATTTGCATCAGCAAGCTCATTCTTTGTAGTATTCAAGTTGTCATTCAGGAAAAACAAGCCGCAACAACAACCAATTACAGCAATAAATAAGACAATTATGAATTGATATTGCTTTTTTTGTTTCTTAATCTTTTCGTTAGATGCAATTAAATCTGCATTTTCTTTTTTTAACTGATCATTTTGCTTTGATACACGAGAAAGAACTCCACGATAACTATCAATTGCAGCTGTATTGTAGTTCTTGGATTTATAGATATAAGTATATCCATTTGTGTAAGATGACTGAAGAATATCGTCTTCAGAATCTTCTACACTAAAATTCTTTACAGACGTATTGTTGACTGCATAATTTATTGGTGGGAGTCTTTTTGCAGAAGCTTCAAGATTATTAAATCCTGCCTTTAAGGATGTGGTTACTAAATCTATTTCCTCATGATTCATGTACAGCTTGTTTGTGTTTGCTGTTAGATTTCCTCTTTCATCAAACTTAATTAAATACCCATTGGTAACAAGATTTGAAATAACACCTTCAAACAACGAAAATAAGCTTTCAAATCTTGTTATCATTATTCCATTTAGCAACACACATAACCCAATATACTTATTATGTTCTAGTTTCCTTAAATAAGCATAATACATCAGATTGCCATCTCTATAGATGGCAATCTGTGTTGTAGATTTTGACTGAGTGTAAAATTTCTGGAATATAGCAGACGAATGGTCTTCATCAGGATATTGTGTGTATCCATTAGATAAATCGCCGTATATATATACAGAACTGTTCATAAGATTTTAATGTCTTTTGAATTTGATTACTTTTTTCATATTGTCAACTTCAACAGATGCAATTTCATCTAGCACTCCATTTCCCAAGAGAATAGGAGCTATCTGATTTAAGGCTACAGTTGCTTCTATATTATGCAACTTAATGCCGTCTCGACCTCCAATTTCAACCTCAGAGAGATTTATTAGTCCTTTTTCGACTACGCTACCGTCTGCAATTGTTGCTTCTGTGATACCAACTACATCAGAATTAGAAAATTTACCATTTTTTTGCATTGTCAGAAGTTCATTGAGTGATATTGACATACCAGAACAACCTGTGTCAAAAATCATGTCCATGCTGACTCCATTAAGTTTCACAGGAATTGTTTTTACACCTCCTAACTCAGAATAGGGAACTTCAACATCATCTGACGTAATCTCAACTTTTGACTTACCAAGGTTAACAGGTGGATTCTTGGGCCTATTTTCACAAGAAATAAATACTGCAAAAATTGCTAACAAACTTATTATCTTTATTGTTTTCATAGTTTTATTGTTTAATTTTTATTGAACGTTCTTTTACTACGTCCGTACCTATATAGTATGTCGCCTTAACAGTCGCCCCTGGTTGTGACGCTACCATCTTATTGCTATTCAAACTATTTGCACCTTCTACTATCACCCAATATCCATCATTGGGAACTTTCTTGGCATCTTCACCAACAATTTCAAATGTATATTCTTTATTAGGTGTAAGTTCACTTTCTCCGGAATTCAACCCTTTTATATTGATGCGTATTTTCATCTTATTGTAATCAATTGATATTGGGTCATCAGCTGGTATATCTACAACTGTACCAGAATAATCGTTAGTAGGATCTAATGCCATAGCACCTTGTGGATTCGTTATCTTTGAAATCGAATCTTGAAGCATTTTTATCTCTGATTGTAATTCCTCTATATTATCAGATTTGCTACTTTCTGTAGAACCCAATAAACTGAATAACAAAACAAGAAGAATAGCAACCCCCAGTATGCAATTAACCATTGGTAACCATATTTCCTTTTTATTAGTTTGCTGCTTTTCTTTAATAGGCTTTTTAGGGTGGTTTGGATCGACATTATCATCTTCTTGAAATCGGGCAGCAAACAGAGCGGCAAGGTCCGTTATGGGGCTTTTAATGTTTTTGACAGAATTAATAATATCCTGATCCTTGTTGCACTTGTTCAGCTTATTGGTCAAGTCATTTTTCTCAGCGATAAGCTGCGCTTTTTCGTTTTCAAGAGTTGCCTTTTCGTCTTTAAGTTTAGTGATTATTGCTGTAGATGACTTTGAGTTGGATTCTTGTTGCCTAATATATGAATTTAACTGCTCCTCAGCTTCCCTAACCCTTTTATTTGCTTCTGTTTTTGCCTGATCAATTAAGGCTTGAACAGATTGGGTCTGTTTTGACGGATATATAGTTGATATATACAATTTTACTCCACTTACGAATACATCATTTACAACCGATGGTGTAAGATCATAAGGATTGATTGTAAGTTTCTTTTGTGCCGAAACATTTTTTCTCGAAATATCCTTAAAATCAGATGAAGAAAAGAAAGAACCAAACATGTTAGAAAATTGTTGTTCAATTATTGCCTTTTCTTTTGAAAAACTATCAACTATGTACTCATAGTTGTTTTCAACTTGTCTTAGAATCTTACCCACAATCATTTTATTAAAGAGATTGTCGAGTATAAGATACATGTTTTTAACATCAAAGCAATAAGAGCCATCAACTCGTACAGTCATTCCGAAATAAGACCCGGTTCTTGAAGATATTACATTATTATAACGAAGGTAATTATAATATGTACTTATCCCATGTGGACGGTCTACAACTTCTACAGTCATCAATATGCTTTCCTGCTGTTCGCAATAGAATGGCTTGTAGTAATCTTTGTCATTCTGGTCAGTAACAGACTGACCAGATGACAAAACACCGTGTATAATAAATTCGATATTCATTTCTTATCCTTTCACATAATTTAGAATTATCTGCCAAAGTTTTTTTGGATATTCGTCCGGACCTGATTCAAAAGAAAAACCACCGCCAATTTTTTTGCTATAATCTCCAGTGTGGAATGGAACCAACTCGAAGTTGTCTGAGGTGCTAAAAACGCCTCTTGACCTAAATGGTGTAAAGATACCTGGGTACAAATCTTCGACTTCCTTTCTTGCAGAACGCATGTTTACTTGGCCAGGAGTTATTACAAATGGTGTTAAATCAATTTTATTAAAGATGAAAATGGCCTTATCAGCAGGGCGCATATTTCTCTTCAACTTGTGAATTTTACTTACGTAATTTAGAGATTGATCGAAGTACTTCCAGTTAGGTTCAACCATATAGCACCAGATTTTTCTATTTGAGCTATTTTTGATAGCATTTACATATCTAGGAAAGTTAACGTTCGGCTCATCTTTGTCGTCTGGATTGTAGTAATACTCGCCAGGAGCTTCTAGTATTTGACAAACAACTCGACCTACGTTGTCCATGACGCGTACCATCATAAAACTAATGTTCTTAGTACTGTTTGCAGCTTCGCTACTTCCTATCATAGAAGGAAACTCGTTACACATTTTTGAGTAATGAGCATCTGTAGCAGGACGAAATGACGTAATAGGTTCCACAGCATAACCAATAGTGCGAAGGTATCTTGTTAATCTTACCAATGTCATGGTCTTGCCACATGCAGGTGGACCAAATAATACAACGATTGGGTTGGATTTGTCAGCTATTGTAATGCTTATAGCATTTGGATCCTTTATTTCTTCTTCTGACAATCCCATAATCTGACTGGTCTCAGGTTCGTCAGTTGGATTTGTTGCAACATTTACATTATTGACATAAGTCTGAATATCATCTGCGTTGTTAGTGGTGGTAGTACCGCCCATCTGAGGTTTAATATCCATAAGTTGAAATTCTTTATTGTTATATAAAAAGGACTATATTGGGATAAAACTTGTTTACGATTAATTTTCTCTTTTCTTGAATGCGAAATCAAAGAACATGAATGCTGCTGCATCTACAAGTATAGATAGTAGGACATAGAACAAGAATGAAATAGGATATTTTCCACCAAAGAAATCCAGCCACACGTCAATGACAGAAAGCATTCTTTTAATTCGGGTCTCCAGGTTTTCAGCTGTGTATAAATTTTTATCATTTTCATTCTCGAATTTCACAAATTTCTGATTATTTTTGACACAAGCATAACCACTAAGCACAACTCCGTCTGCCTGAGTAATCACATCCTCATGAACATTACCAGTTTCAACCATAATTTTTATGGTATCGTTCATGATGCCAATCTTGCGCAAATCTTCAGCAGCTTCTGTTGCTGCAGATCTCGATACTTTGTAATTATTCTCTTTAATAGCTTCTAATGCTCTATTTTTTTGAGCTACATAGTCTGAGAGAATACGTTGGTCGGTAGAATACCACGCGCCAGGAGAATCATTAAACTTTATCTGTGTTCCTGAAATCTCCTTGTCTAAAAGAGGATTAATTTCACCTAGACACCTTCTTACATATTCACCATGTCCTCTTTTTCCACTACCTCCAGTTCCTGCAATAGCGTTAAATTCTTCTTCAACCTTCTTGAATTTTTCGTTTACCTCATTATGTAAAACATAATATGCAGAATCAACATTCTGGCGATCCTTGATTTGAGTAAGGTACTTACTTGTTTCTGTAAGGTCTTCCTGTACAGTATTTCCAATGTTGTGGTTGTAGAAGAAAGTATGTGTATTTGTAGGCATACTCATGAACAACCAAAAGACTAACACAAGAGTAGTTCCAATCCAGAAAGTACGTCTTCTGTGATCCATCCAGATGTCTTTGTTCAATGCGTCTATTATTAGCTTTGTTCCATAAGACGCCACAATGAAGAATGCAATAGTTAAGCCCCATACGAAAGCTTCTGGCATCCATTGGATTAACAGATGGAACGAATGTTCCGTTGCCCAACAACTGATAGCTGCAAGGACAATGAAGGCTAAAAATGAGCCCCAATTTTTAATGTTTTCTTGTTTCATTTTAATTAATATTTAAGTGATATTTGATTCTTTATGATTTGTATGTGGCAGAAGTAACCATACAGGTGCCACTTTTTCTCTTGATTACATTAGAGGTCAATAAAAATCTTTTGTTAAGTTATTTTTTGAACATTACTAAATACGCAGTTGATTAAAAAAGATTACCAACGACAATACCTGTTCGTTGTTGACCTTTATTATGCTTCATAACACCTTCAATGCCTTTATAAGGACCATTTACATAAAGAATATTCGGAATACTTAGTTCTTTTATATTAGTAGGACAAAGAGTATAAATAACAGGATAGAAGACGTTGAAATCCTCCTTTGCAAAAAAGCGATGAGCTCTCTTATTACGTCCGTAGGCACATCTTATTTCATGCCTATGGGTAACTTCGTTTTTTGCAATCAAAGATTCAAGGTATTTTCGCGGAAGCGCATATCTAGTAGACATCCCTGTTTGTAAGCTAATAGCTCCAGGGATGCTATCAGGAGCAATCCTGATTCTTTGAGGTTTAGTCTCGCATCTTCGAGTTACAACACTATACAACGTACTCATATCTGACCTCTTTTGTGTACATTCTATTCATTACACTACACAAAAAAGCGTGGAATCGTCCTGTTGTCCGTTCCACATATTGAGGCTCTAGCATTGCCTATTTGTATCGAACAGACAACGTCAGAGCCCACGCCGGACTTCTTGTAAAAGTTCCTATGTGCTGATTATCAATACATATGGCTTGCTTTATTTTGTTAGTGATACCTTTATGTTCCCAAACTTTTGGGAAGCCCAGAATCACTTCCCATGGGTGAAAAATGAAGTTCAAAACATGCTCAATTTTGAATCATTGTCATTTTACATTCTTTAACAACGCATTAACACTTGTTTAACAGTTATTTCCCCACTTCCCGAATTGTCATAATTGTATTCAACGGTCTATTTGTCTATCTTTTGCCTTAGTTACAACAGCGGTTGTATATCGATACTCGTAAGCAAGATCACCCCCTAAAGAACGCTACTGTAGAAACTCAATGTAGACAATCGAAACATCCTTGTTAATCTATTAGACTTTTGTCATTACTAAGGCAAAAGACATCCATATCTTCAACGTCAAATATGGATGGAGCACCTCTTGCTTTTTGAAAAGTAAGGACTACAAAATCCCTATTTTTGAATAAAATCAGCAATTTTAAGTGCCAAAATTTAAACATTTTAGCACTTTTTCTTTCATTTCTTTCACTTTCTTTCGTTTTTATTCTTATTTTAGAAGAAAAAGTTATAACTTTGTACGCGATTTTTTATAAATAAGGTGAACCTGGAAAATTGTTTCACCTGGCAATGTACTTAGGCAAAGTTCTGCTTAGAATTTGTTTAGTGTATATTATGGACATAACTAATGAAGATGTTCAGAACCGTAGAGGAAACGGAATAATTCCTCCCTGCGCTGGGATTGCTCCCAACGCCCTCCCCGAAGTTCAGACTCCCATAGAGAAGGAGAACTCACAAACAGGGGTGTCCACCAGAAATGCACTTCCCAAAACAATAAGACGTAAGCCTAAGCCCGAAACAATCCCCCATTGGTATGCTATAAGATGCACTTATGGAAGGGAAAGAAAGGCTTACGAGTTTTTTTCAAAGAATGGCATTGAAGCCTTTTATCCGACCATTACCAACACAAAATCTACAGACGGTAAAACAGAGACTATTGTCGAAAGCCGTCTTCCCAACCTTCTTTTCGCATTTGGTAGTTACGAACAACTGAAAAAGTATGTGTTCGACAATCATGAGGATACGAAGTACCTTCGTTTCTATTACAATATGCATCACGATGGCACAAAAGAGCCTCTTGTGGTTCCACAATGGCAGATGACTTCACTCATGAAAATCTGTGATGCCGAAGCTGAAGATAAACATTTGGAGCCATTTGTGGTAGAAAAATTCAAAGTTGGTCAGTTGGTAAGAGTAAAAGACGGACCTTTTGCTGGCGTAGAAGGAATCGTAAAACGATATAAAGGTCAACAACGCATAGGAATTGTTGTAGATGGATTATTCACCATTACAACCGCTTACATTGCTAAGGACAAACTAGAACCGGTAGATGATAAAATTGATGCATCCGTCAGGTAATCATTATGCTTATTACGAAGGTTCAATATTTGTAGGCAATATGCTATCCAATCATGAATAACATTAAAAATTAAAACATACAGATTATGAGTTGATAGAAAATTTTGATTTTTCGATTCAATAAAAGAAAAACATTATGCTTGAACTACAATATATAGTAGCCCCTCTTCTAGGTGGTGTTATAGGCTATATCACAAACGATATTGCTATACGTATGTTATTTCGACCACATACAGCAAAATATATCTGTGGGTTCCATGTGCCTTTCACACCAGGTATAATACCTAAAGAGAAGGGACGAATTGCAGAAGCTATTGGTGGAGTCATCAGCGAGAATCTGATGAATCAGGAGGTACTGCAACGATATCTTCTGTCAGAAGAAATGCTGTTGAAGATTCGTACATCAATTGAAGAATTCTTTGAGAAACAGAAAAGCAATGATGAAACAGTAGAAGAGTTTCTACGTCATTACCTTTCACAGGACGAAATCAACACTATAGTTACAAGCGCGAACTCTAATATTACAGGCCAAGTTCGTGAGAAGTTACAGGATCCCGCAATCGGTGACCAAATTGCACATTTGGCTATGGATCATGTTGCAGACAAACTCGGTAGCAACGGAGCCCAAGAACTTCTTGCAGGTATTGGTGGTGCATTCGGAGGGTTAGGTGGAGCTGCTGCGGCATTGTTTGGTGGCAATATTGTCGGACGATTCCTCGGTATGTTCAGGGAACCAACAGAAAAGTTTTTGGCAAGCAACATCAATTCAATGATGCGAAACAATGGAGCGACCATAGTTTCCAATATGATTTCGGATGAAACAAACAAGTTGTTCGACACCCCTGTGTCAACGCTATTAAAGGAGAAAGATGATCAAATTGCTCAGGTTGTTTCCACAATAGAGTCTATCTACAAGACTACCATCAATGACCATCTACCAAAGATTCTTCAGTCCATCGACATTTCCAAGATTGTCCGCGAACGTATCAACGAGATGGATGTCAACGAGACGGAAAAATTGATATTCCAGGTAATGAACAAGGAACTGAAAGCCATTGTATGGCTCGGTGCCGGATTGGGATTGATAATGGGAAGTGTTAATTGTTGGATTTTATAAAACCCACGAGTTATTGTTTAATATATTACAATGTATTTTTGAAATATGCCAAGAAGAGATTACAATTACTTTATGTGTGCGGAGTGCAAGAAGGTAACGAAACATATTCGCCTATCGCTGAGAGAATTCAGTTCTGCATGGGGAGACAACAGTACGGGACAGAGAGTATTCGACGTTTTAGCTGACTTCACTGGAATGGGAGATTTAATAGGAGTCTTAGGAGGCCCTAAATATTATAAGTGTTGCGAATGTGGCAAACCTTATATAGAACAGTAGAGAGGTCGATAGAGGAATGTAAATAATTGATTTAGAGGTATAGGTACTTAGTACGCACTATGCAAATTGTTGATTTTCAATGGGTACTTACTCCAAGAAACCCAATAAATTGCATATATAACTCAAAGTGTCCAACCTATTATAAAGAGGTGAGTACTGGTTATCAACACCTTGAATGATTTTGTAACTGTAAGTTCTGTGGTTGCTCAGTCACAGGGGAGTTAATAACCGATGAGAAAGTCAAGAATAGTAAAAGAAAATTGTAATTAATTGAAAACAAGTTATGAATACGAAAACATTTAGTTTAGGTAGCGGTCTCAATCTTACTTTATATGAGACCCCAGAGTTGTATTTTGGCTCCGTTAACATCAAAATCTGGAGAGAGCTGATGCCAAAAGGCACATTGAGATCTGGATTGGAAAGTGTTTGTTGGGATTTGGACTTTGACGATTTCCGCAACAACAGAGATAATCTCAACACATTCCTCGATGAATTGAGCTATCGATTGGGGAAGCGTGTAGAATTGTTTTGTGCGGCCGATTTAGGACCGGCTTTGGCAAATGAACTATATTCGAAAGGTGACAGTCTCAATGCGTTTATGGTTGTAATCCGGAAATGATTTTTCCCAGTAGAAATACTGAAGTCTTTAATAGTAAGAAAAATAAATATTAATTGAGTCCACTCTAAAAAGTCGGGCTATTCGCCCATGATTAATACTACGATAGTTTAACACTATATCGCTCTTTGAAATTATGTAATCTGGATATTTTTTCGTACATTTGCATAGAAAATCAAGGCAACAGATATGTTCAGGAAATCGTCCGTAAACAAGCAGTTTGGACTCTTCTCAACCCCCTCCACTCTCATGTGCAAGCGTGAGAGCAAGCAGTACGATGACGAGTTGGAATGGCACAGCCAGTTCTTCCGTAACGTCATATGCAACATTGACGAGGAGGTCTTCCGTCCTCTCTATACAGAGAAGCATTTCGGTGCTCCCACCAAGCACATCCGCCAGCTTGTTGCGATGAACATTCTGAAAGAAGGAGCAGGCTGTTCCGATGAGCAGATGCTTGAAAACTGCCGCTACAATCTTCTGTGGCACAAGGCCCTTGGCCTGTTCAGCCTGGATGACGAGTGTCCTTCGCAAGCGTCCTACTACCTCTTCCGTGGCAAGATCTGCGAATACGAGAGGACAAGTGATAACCATGTAAACCTCTTTGAGGAATGTTTCAAGAAACTCACTGCCGCTCAGGTCAAGACATACAAGGTGTCAGGACGTGTAGTGCGCATGGACAGCAAGCTCATCAGCAGCAACATTGCCTGGTACTCACGCTACGAGATCATCCACGAGACTCTTGTCAAGAGCACCACGGATGAGGACGTAGAGA
>JAGHSE010000125.1 GCA_018066015.1 Candidatus Colivivens equi | reverse complement strand
CGTTTATAGTCATTTGTAGGTTGGCGCAGTCAACCCTGGGATGGGGTAAACTATCAAGCAATGCGGTGTAATGCAGAGTCAAACTTGTTTGAACTATGCTGAGGTGAGGCCTAAAATGCAGGAACTGAATTAATAATTAATATGGAATGTGAAATATGAATAAGTTTTTATTGATTTTTATTTATTGTACGTTTTTTACTGATATTGTTTTTGCACAGGAAGTAAAGGCTCCTAAATGGGTTGGTAAAGTACAAAAGGGTAGTGTTTTTTCAGTGGTTTCTTATGATAAAGATAAGAATATGCTGCAGAGTGGTACTGGTTTTTATATTGATGCTAACGGCATGGCACTTGCTGATTATAATTTATTCAAGGGTGCATATAGTGCTGTTGTTATTGACATGAAGGGGAAAAAATATGACGTAAGCAAGATTATGGGTGCTGATGATATGTATTCCCTTGTAAAGTTTAAGGTCAATGTCAATAAGAGTATTCCTGTTACAACGAATGCTAATATTGAGAAAGGTGGAGAAGTATATGCTGTGAAGTTTTCTCAGACGGGGAGTGCTACTTGTCCCCGCAGTGCTGTGTCAGAAATCTCTCCTCTTGATAGCGGGTTTGTTTATTACACTCTATCTGATAGTATTTCAGAAGAATATACCGGTGCTCCACTCTTTAACGCAGTAGGCGAAGTAGTGGGGATTGTTCAACCCTCCATCTTGAATAACGGTTATGCAATAGGTGTGAAATATGCTGAGAATCTTAAGATTGAGGCAATAACAAATAGGTCAAGTTCGGCAGCACTGAATAATATCAAAATATATAAAGGTTTGCCTGATACAATGGAAGAGGCTCTGGTCTATGTGTTTTTCCAGTCGAAGTCTGCTGACAATGACGAATACATGGCGTTGCTGAATGAGTTTGTCGAGACTTACCCACAAAATGCAGAAGGGTACCTGAAACGCGCTACTCCGTTAATCGACTTACACAGATTTGATGAGGCTGAGAGAGATTTACAGACTTATCTAACTCTTGCCGAAGATAAAGCTAAGGCTAACTCAAATGTAGCCGAAGTGGTGTTTACAAAATTGAGACTGATGGCAGACGTAGAGTATGATAAATGGGACTACCCTACAGTGCATGGTTATGTTGACAAAGCTATCTCTTTGGCTCCTGAAAATGTAGATTATCAAATTCAAAAAGCTCAGGTATTAATGAACCAAAAAGAGTATGGTTCTGCTCTTGAAATATACGACAAAATCAATACTGGTAAGGACAAGTCGCCTGGTACGTTCTATGCTGCCTTCCTTGCTCATGAAGCATTAGGAGATACTGCAACAGTGAAAATTGCAATGCTCGACAGCGCCCTCGTGATGTACGGCGATACCCTACCTTCATCAGCATCTACACTCGTAATGCTAAGAGCACGACTATGTGAATCTGTAGGCAAATACAGAGAAGCTGTTCGTGATTTTAATACTTACAGTAGTTTGATTGGTAATCAGGTGAATGATAATTTTTATTATGATCGTTCTCAATTAGAACTGAAGGGAAGGATGTATCAACAATGTCTGGACGACTTGGAGAGTGCTATAAAACTGAATCCAAGAGAACCTTTGTATCATGTTGAGAAAAGTGGAGTGCATCTGCGTGTAAACCAACTGGATGAATGTATAGAAGAAGCGAAGAAATGTATTGAATTAGACGATAAGTTGTTTGATGCATATAGAATATTGGGATATGCTCAAATACAAAAGGGAGACAATGTAAATGGCAGAAAGAATTTGGAGAAGGCTATCAGTCTGGGTGACACTTCTGCTCAGGAAATAATAGATACTTATTTGAAATCAACTAATAGTAAATAAAAAGGTGAAACTAATAGCAAAGACATTTGCCGGACTAGAAGAAGTGTTGGCAAAGGAACTCTCAGAATTGGGAGCAGAGGGGATTGAACCTGGGCGACGTATGGTTACATTCCGTGGTGATAAAGAGATGATGTATAGGGCAAATTTCTGTCTGCGTACTGCAGTCAGGATTTTAAAACCGATTGTGCAGTTCAAGGCTCATGATGCTGATGATATATATGACCAGGTAAAGAAAATACCGTGGGAAAAATATATGGACAATGACTGGACTTTCCTGGTTGATGCAGTGGTGTATTCTGAGAATTTCCGTCATTCTAAGTTTGCTGCATATAGGGTGAAGGATGCAATAGCTGATTATTTTCGTGAGACTACAGGCAGGCGTCCTAATGTGGGGATGACTAATCCTGACATTCGTGTAAACATACATATCTCAGACAACGACGTCACTATTGCCCTTGACAGTTCGGGGGAGAGTCTGCATCATCGTGGATATCGGTGCGGGTCTGTCGCTGCTCCCCTCAACGAGGTCTTGGCTGCTGGTATTATTATGCTTACAGGATGGAATGGTGATTCAGACTTTATCGACCCTATGTGTGGGTCGGGCACAATCCTGATTGAGGCAGCACTTATTGCCAAGAATATCTATCCAGGCGTGTATCGAAAAGAATTTGCTTTCGAGAAGTGGAAGGATTTTGACCCCGACCTCTTTGATGATATTTATAATGACGACTCAAAGGAACGTGAATTTACTCACAAAATATGTGGATATGACATAAATCGCAGGGCAGTTGCTATTTCTCAGGAGAATGTGAAATCGGCTGGCATGAGTGATGTCATTGAGATAGAACAACGTGATTTCAGAGATTTCCAACAACCTCAGAACAAGGCTATTCTTGTTACTAATCCTCCTTATGGTGAACGTATCACCACTGAAGACATATTAGGACTTTATAGCGAAATAGGTACTGTGTTGAAACATAGTTTTGTAGGTGGTGATGCGTGGATTTTGAGTTATCATGAAGAGTGTTTTGCTCGTATTGGTTTTCGTCCGTCAACTAAATTTGCTTTGTATAATGGTCCGCTACCTTGTGAGTTTCGTAAATATCAGGTATTTGAAGGACGTTTGAGCGAACGACGTATGGAGGGCATGGAAATAAAGACTCAAGAGGAGCGTGACAGAAATAAATCATTCAGGGGCAATAAAGCCCTGAAAAGTCGTGAAAATAAAGAGAAAAATGATAATGAATTATCACGTCATAACTTTAAGTGGGGTGATAGAAGAAGAAAGGAGAATTAGGATTTTAAGTTTCAGTTCCTGCATTTTCTGGTACCTCACGCAGAGGCGACTCAGACAGCTTTGCTGTTTTAATTTAGTTAGCAGAGCACTCCTTGCAAACAAGTTTGCAGTATTGCTCTCTACCTAAATTACAACACATCACAGATGTGTTCTGAGTCTTTG
>JAGHSE010000403.1 GCA_018066015.1 Candidatus Colivivens equi | reverse complement strand
AAAATATACTTAATACACTCGCTACATTTGTTCGTCACATATTGCCAGTCCTCTGCATCTACCTTGTCTTTAGGGAACAATTTACTACCCATGCCAACACAAAATACACCAGCCTTAAACCACGCAGTCAAGCTTTCTTCTGTAGGCGCAACACCACCAGTCACCATAATCTTACTCCAAGGCATAGGAGCCTTCATACCCTTAACGAAAGCAGGTCCATATACATCACCAGGGAATATCTTTGTGAGGTCACACCCCATTTCCTGAGCCTTACCAATTTCGCTCACACTTCCGCAACCAGGACAATAAGGCACAAGGCGTCTGTTACAAACAACAGCGACGTCAGGATTAAACAAAGGTCCAACTACAAAGCAAGCACCCATCTGAATAAACAGAGAAGCCGTAGGAGCATCAACAATACTACCTACTCCCATTGCTAATTCAGGACATTCCTTAGAAGCAAATTTTACACACTCAGCAAACACTTCGTGAGCAAAATCACCTCTGTTAGTAAATTCAAAAGCACGAACACCACCCTCATAGCAGGCTTTTATTACACGCTTTGCAATTTCTACATCCTTATGATAGAAAACAGGAACCATACCTGTTTCACCTATTTTAGCCATTACAGCCAATTTATCAAATCTTGCCATAATATAATTCTTATTAACTTATGAACTCTTAAACGACAACGTCAACTTGCTAGCTCTGCAAGTCCATTTATCTCTGCACTCTTCCAGAGGCATTTCCTCCTGCCAGGGATTCAACCTCCTCAACACTCACATGATTAAAATCACCAGGAATAGTATGTTTCAAGGCACTTGCAGCGACAGCAAATTCCAAAGCCTCGCCTTGACTATCCTTTGTCAGCAAACCATGAATCAGTCCACCCGAGAAACTATCACCACCACCTACTCTATCTACTATTGGTAATATGTCATAATGTTTGCTCTGATAAAATTCCTTGCCATTATAAATAAGAGCCTTCCAACCATTGTGCGAAGCACTAAGACTTTCTCTCAATGTACTTACAACATATTTAAATCCAAATTCTTTCATCATCTGTCGGAATATATTTTCGTACCCAGCAGCGTCAGTCTTGCCACCTTCCACGTCAGCGTCGGGTTTAAATCCAAGACACAGTTCTGCATCCTCTTCGTTTCCGATACATACATCAACATATTCCATCAACGGACGCATCACACTTATTGCCTTTTCCGAACTCCACAACTTCTTTCTAAAATTAAGGTCACAACTAATGGTCACACCATGTTTCTTGGCACAAATACAAGCCAATTTCAAACATTCAGCACTGGCATCACTGATAGCTGGAGTAATCCCACTCCAGTGAAACCAATCAGCATCTTCAAATATTTCATCAAAATCAAAATCATCAGGATTTGCTTCAGCTATTGCAGAGTGGGCTCTATCATAAATAACCTTAGACGGACGCATGCTTGCGCCTGTCTCAGCATAGTAGAGGCCAATTCTATCTCCTCCTCTGCAAATAAAGTCTGTGTTTACACCATATCTACGCAAAGCATTCACTGCAATCTGACCAATTTCATGCTTTGGCAGTTTAGATACAAAATAACAATCATGTCCGAAATTAGCCAAACTGATGGCTACATTAGCTTCTCCACCTCCAGGGATGATATTAAATTTATCAACTTGTACGAAACGGCTATTTCCTTCAGGTGAAAGGCGAAGCATTATCTCGCCCATTGTTACAATCTTGCTCATATTAAAGAGTTATAAAAATTTCAAGAGTGACAACAGCAACTAGAGTGATAATTGTCAGAACGTCGCTTCAGTTCGGCTAACGCCTCACGCGGAGTAATTCCCTTTATGGTGCAAAATGCATTTACCCACATATCCTCATACCATTTTCCTAAAGGAATTCCTATTTGTTTGGCATACACCTGAAATGCTAACTCTTCATCTTCATCTATTAAGACTATCTTCATTGCTGTGTTCAATCAATAATTGCTGAGTTATATAAACCAAATGCAAATATAGCAAAAAAAATAGTATCAACAAAATAAATATTACCTAAGACTATCTTGCATCCAAAGATTAGAGTATATCTGATCCTGGCTTTCAGAAGGTACTACATTCACTGCATAAGTGTAGTAAACCTGACGTCTGTTTCTTTTATAATAACAATTACGATACATGATACAACATTTTTATTAGTTTAACTTTAAACAAAATACAACTCAAACTATTCTGAGTTTT
>JAGHSE010000099.1 GCA_018066015.1 Candidatus Colivivens equi | reverse complement strand
AGCAGAGAGACGCAGAGAATTTTTGCCGAACCGAGTGAAATACCAAATTTATTTGAGTATATCCGAGGTGAGAATAAAAATGCGGGAACCGAATTTTCAACGAACCGAATGCAGAGTCAAACTTGTTTGAACTATGCTGAGGTGAGGCAGAAAATGCAGGAACTGAAACTTAAATTAATTTGATTTTTTTTTGTTGATTCAAAATTTTTTCTTACCTTTGCATCCGCAATCGCAAAAGGTGCCTTAGCTCAGTAGGTAGAGCATCGGACTGAAAATCCGTGTGTCCCCGGTTCAAATCCTGGAGGTACCACAAAAAGTCGCTGATAATTAGCGACTTTTTTGTTTCTAAAAACAAACACAGGCAGTGAAACATAAAATCAACAATGAATAATCAACCTACAACCATCAATCATCAACCATCATCTTCCCGTCTGGAATGGCTAGATGCGATGCGAGGTTTTACTATGATACTCGTCGTAATGTATCATGTAGGTCTGCAAGGTTTTGCCGAAGACTTCAAGCAATCATCTTCCATGCCCTTCCTTGTATTATTTCGTATGCCTTTATTTTTCTTTATCAGTGGTTTTCTTTCTTATAAAGCCAATGCAGATTGGAGCTTCTCTGGATTTTGCAGCATGATGTTCAAGAAAATACGCATTCAAATCATACCTACAATAGTTTTTTTCTTTGCATTTGCTGCCATTATCACTCCTTCACATTTCACTGATACCATTGTCAGCAATTTTCATTCTCCTACAAAGGGTGGGTTCTGGTTCACACTGGTACTCCTCTATATGTTTATTGTTTATTATATATTTGAATACTTTGAGCAAAAAATCAAAAAACACACCTGCATACCGATTATACTATTGTGGGTGGTAGCCATACTACTTTACGAGAGTTGTTATCTGCCAAAAACATTTTATTGGGCATACGGTGCAAAGAAAGCACTACAAACTGGATGGCTCTACGACTCCAGTATATTCCAATTTTTACTCTTCTTTCACTTTTTTGTTTTTGGTAACATTATACATAGGTATTGGTATAAGGTAGAACGAATATATGACAGTCACGGATTCATCCTTGCCATCCTCGCCATTGCATTCTTCTCTACAGGCGACTACCTCAAGTTTCATTGGCTTACAGGATCTTGGGCTAATCTTTCGCAAACACTAGCTCGATATTCCTTGCTCACTCTAATTTTCTTGTTCTTCAGATATTACCAAGACTGCATTTCACACCAACATTGGATAGGCAGAAAACTGCAATATATTGGCACACGAACTCTTGACATATACCTCATACATTTCTTCTTCATTCCAAATTTACCCGAAATAGGACATTATTTCCAAACTCACAGTGGCAATTTAGTAATGGAGATAACTACTGCGTTCATTGTTGCAATTATAGTCATTGCTTTCAGTCTTGTAATGTCCAGCACTCTTCGCATCAGTCCTTTCCTCAAAAAATACCTCTTCGGTAGAGGGTGATTATAAGTTTGTCAAATCAGTGAGTTACAACCATGCGTTACTTACTTTGCAAGTGTTGAATTGGCGCTTTGCGCCCTTAAATAAACCCTTATGTTAGTAAAAATTTTGTTAGTAATTCTTTTCTTTGCAATAATGATAAGTGTTGGAATATATTCCAAACGCATGTCAAATAGTGTTGATGGTTTTGTTCTTGGTGGACGTTCAGTTGGGCCTTGGCTCACAGCCTTTGCTTTTGGAACATCATATTTTTCTGCTGTCGTTTTTGTAGGATATGCAGGACAATTTGGTTGGAAATTTGGACTTTCTTCCACTTGGATTGGAATTGGGAATGCTATTATTGGTAGTACATTAGCATGGATGATACTTGGAAGTCGCACACGTCAAATGACTCGCTGGCTCAATTCACGTACCATGCCCGATTTCTTTGAAAGTCGGTATTTAAGTAAAGGACTGAAAATAGCAGCATCAATTATCATTTTCATATTCCTCATTCCATACACAGCATCCATTTATAACGGAATAGGTCATCTTTTTGAAATGGGATTCGGTATATCCTTCCGTTATTGCATCATACTCATGGCTCTTTTCACTGCTTTTTATGTGGTTCTTGGTGGTTACATGGCTACGGCTCTTAATGACTTCATCCAAGGTATGATTATGCTCGGTGGTATTGTTCTCATCATAGTCTTCGTTCTCAATCAAAAAGGCGGACTAACTCAAGCTAATTTACAGTTAATGCTTTTGAGCGATGATAATGGCAATGTAGGAACCTTTGCCACAATATTCGGTCCCGACCCTTTCGGACTGTTAGGAGTTGTGATACTTACATCACTTGGAACTTGGGGACTACCACAAATGATTGGCAAATTTTATTCTATCAAGGACCAACGAGCCATTGAACGTGGTACAATTATTTCTACAGTCTTTGCTGTTGTCATATCATGCGGATGTTATTTTCTTGGAGGATTCGGACGATTATTCGACAATCCTTCTTTCCACATTGCCGACAAAGTGATGTACGATGCCATCGTGCCTTATATGCTATCAGGACTACCCGACATACTTATTGGATTAGTTATTCTTCTCGTCTTGTCTGCCTCTATGTCCACTTTGGCATCACTCGTTCTGACTTCTAGTTCAACTATGACTCTTGACCTCATCAAGGATAATATCGTTAAGGACATGAGCGAACACAAACAACTTCTTATCATGCGCGGACTGATAGTTGTGTTTATTATAATATCCGTCATAATAGCACTCTATCCACCTACGTTCATTGCACAACTTATGGGTATTTCGTGGGGCGCTCTCGCTGGTTCTTTCCTCGCTCCATTCCTTTACGGACTTTATTTCAAAAATATTTCTGTCACTGCGGTTTGGGCAAGTTTTGTGATAGGTGCAGGATTTACTGTTCTCAACCTCTTTACTCACTTCATAGCATCACCAATCAATGCAGGTGCAATTGCTATGCTGGCAGGATTAGTTATTGTACCAATCATCAGTCTCTTTACGCCAAAACCCGACAAAAAAGAGATAGAGAGAATTTTCCAATGCTATAAATCTTAATGCTCTATGAAAATAGTCTTTCTTACCGGTGCGGGAATTTCTGCTGAGAGCGGTATTTCTACGTTTCGAGATTCTGACGGATTATGGGAAAATTATCCTGTGCAAGATGTTGCAAGCATTGATGGATATATACGTAATCCTGAATTAGTAATACAATTCTATAATGAACGCCGCAAACAGTTACTGAACGTACAACCCAATGCTGCCCACAAATTAGTAGCTGCGTTGCAAGACTATTTTGATGTGGTAGTTATCACACAAAATATTGACAATCTTCATGAACAGGCTGGAAGTAAAAAAGTCATACATCTACATGGTGAACTAATGAAAGCCACTTCAAGTACCAATCCTAACGACCCACGACAAATCCAGACTCTCAATGCAGATAACCCACTAATACACATAGGCGACAAAGCTAAAGACGGAAGTCAGTTGCGACCATTTATTGTGTGGTTTGGTGAAAGTGTACCTCAAATTGAACCTGCCATCAAGGAGGTGGAAAAGGCTGACGTATTCGTAGTTGTAGGTACATCACTCAATGTATATCCAGCAGCAGGATTGCTTCAATATACCAACCTACATACACCTATCTATCTCATTGACCCAAAACCAACTAACGTGCCGTCATGGATGCCCGTCACAGTCATTCCGCAGAAAGCCACAGAAGGAATGAAAGAACTTACGAGATACTTGCCAGAAAGCCCACTCCTTTAGGTATGGGATGAATGGTTCCCAAAACAGAACTATTTCGCTTTCTGGTCTTCGATGTATTTGAGTATTGTCGTTTCTGATATATGTCCGATAGTTTCAACATAGTACGACCGCGTCCACATCGTCGGCAGTCTTGATTTGAGATGCGAAAATTCCTGTCTTAGTATGAATGAAGATTTGCCCTTGAGCTGCGATACTATATGTGCTATAGAATCAGAAGGCGTCGCCTTGATGAATAGATGCACATGATCTGGCATGACCTCCATTTTTCCAATCTCCCAGCCATTTTCAGTTGCAGTTTCTGTAAGGATTTCCTTGAGCCTTTCGTCTATGCCATCAGTAAGCACTTTCCTCCTATACTTAGGACACCAGATGATATGGTATGATACATTATACACACATCCTGGGTTTGTTTTCCAGCGATTATCCATAATTTATGAGGTCTGTATCGAAAATTTTTGTAAATATACAAAAAATACATTAATTTTGCGACACATAAATAATAGTTATGTCTGTATTAGCGTATAAATATAAAGTATATAAGCAGAATGACAATCATGTCAGACGCTTGGAGAAATATCTGCGAACCGCTTCGCAGATATATAACCATGCTTTAGATGTACGCAGACGCTACTACCACCTGTTCCATAAGACTCTTGACCTCTATAGACTTCAGTCTCACATGGCTAAGGTTCGCAAGTCGAGACACGAATGGAAGATAATCAATTCTCAGTCAGTGCAACAGATTTGTGAACGTATCGACGAAGGCTATGTTAAGTTTTTCAAAAGAGAAAATAAGCGACCTCCGCAGTTTAGAGGTGCGAGGAAGTATAAGTCCGTGACGATGAAATCTTCTGGCTATACATTTAATGGAAATGAACTAATCATAAATGCACTGAAGCTGAGATTGAAGTTCCACATGTCCCGTCCGATAGATGGAAAGGTTCAGCAGGTATGCGTCAAGCGAGATGCGCAGGGGGATTTCTGGATCATCGTGTCAGTAAGAAAAGAAAATGCTCCGTCAAGAGTCAAACCAAAGACAGGTAAGACTGCTGGGTTTGATTTCGGACTAATTCATTTCCTAACAGACAGCGAGGGTAGGAAATTCAACTCACCGCTTCCACTATTTAATCAATTGAAGGAGTATCGCAAATTGTGCCGTGCAATATCTCGCAAGAAGAAAGGCAGTAACGGGTACAGGAAGGCTCGTATTGTCAAAGCCAAGCTCGACCGCCGTATTGCTAATTTACGCAGGGAGTATCATTGGCAGCTGGCCAACGAACTAACCTCTCTGTATGACGTGCTATGCTTCGAGACACTCAATATGAATGAAATGAAGAAGATGTGGGGAAGGAAGATCTCTGACCTCAGCTTCTACGCTTTCATGAAGATTGTCGAACATAAGTGCGCAGTGACAGGCAAACTGCTTGTCAGAATAAACCAATGGGAAGCGACTTCCAAAACCTGCTCGTCTTGTGGGCATAAAGTAACATCCATGCCGTTGAAATTTCGTAAGTGGACATGCCCTTGCTGTGGGATTGTCCATGATCGTGATGTTAATGCAGCAGTGAATATTTTAAGAGTCGGGACATCGACTTTGGGAAGAGGAACTGTAATTCCTGCGCCGCAGGTTGGTTCTGCTGACGCCCGAATCCCATTCCTTTAGGTATGGGAGTATGTCAACAATCTACTCTTAACTAATCATTGTTAAGGTGAGTATAAAAATGCGGGAACTGAAAGGTAAGAAATTTTTTTTGACTTCAAAAAAAATTCTTACCTTTGCCTTTGATATGAAAAAATTATATATTGAAACATACGGATGCCAAATGAATGTGGCAGACAGTGAGGTGATTGCTTCAATAATGAAGATGGCTGACTATGAATGCCAAGAATCTATTGAGGGGGCTGATGCTGTGTTGCTTAATACTTGTTCTATAAGGGATAATGCAGAACAAAAAATATTCAATCGTTTAGATAGTCTTTATAGTATTAAAAAGAAAAGAAAACAATTCATCATTGGTGTGGTGGGATGTATGGCTGAGAGGGTAAAGGAGAATCTCATCTCTAATCACCATGTAGATATTGTGGCAGGACCTGATTCATATCTTTCGCTTCCTGAATTGTTCGCTTCAGCAGAGAGAGGGGAGAAAGCTATCAATGTAGAACTATCTACTACTGAAACTTATAAGGATGTAATTCCTGAGAGAATATGTGGAAATCATATTTCTGGTTTTGTTAGTATAATGCGAGGATGTAATAATTTTTGTCATTATTGCATTGTTCCTTATACAAGAGGACGTGAGCGTAGTAGGGATGTGGATAGTATTCTCAATGAGGTGCATGATTTAGAAAAACGTGGATTCAAGGAAGTAACCTTGCTGGGACAGAATGTTAATAGTTATAAGTGGGTATCAGAGAACAGAGATTGTGTTATTGGTTTTCCTCAGTTGTTGGAAATTGTAGCTAATGCTGTTCCTGATATGCGTGTTCGTTTCACTACGTCGCATCCTAAGGATATGAGTGATGAAACTCTGCACATGATTGCTAAGTATAAAAATATATGCAAACATATTCATCTGCCTGTGCAAAGTGGAAGTGACAGGATTTTGAAACTGATGAACCGCAAATATACTCGCCAGTGGTATCTTGACCGTGTTGAGGCTATTCGCAGAATTATTCCTGATTGTGGATTAACTACTGATGTGTTTTGTGGATATCATTCAGAGACTGAAGAAGATCATCAGCTTACTCTCTCACTCATGGAGGAATGTGGATTTGATGGCGCTTTTATGTTTAAGTATTCAGAACGGCCTGGAACTTATGCCAGCAAGCATCTGCCTGACGATATTGCAGAAGATGAAAAAATTCGTAGGCTCAACGAACTTATTGCTTTACAAAATGACCTTTCTGCAAGGAGTTACAAACGTGATATTGGCAAGACTTATGAGGTGTTGGTAGAGGGTGTAAGTAAGCGCTCTAAAGAACAGTTCTTTGGTAGGACTCAACAGAATAAGGTGGTTGTATTTGATAGGGGTTCTCATCATATTGGCGACTTTGTAAATGTAAAAATCACTGATTCTAGTTCGGCTACGCTTCAAGGTGAGTTATTGTTGTAATAATATAAATAT
>JAGHSE010000421.1 GCA_018066015.1 Candidatus Colivivens equi | reverse complement strand
TCCTTTCACCAACTGCATGATATTTAATTTTTGACCTTCCAATTTTGAAGTTATTACCAATTTTCCAGATGCATCATAAATATTCACTTTTACGTCTCTATCTTTCTCTGTAATATGTATATAATCCTTAGCTGGGTTTGGATAAAAATCTATTTTCATCTCATTCTTCTTGGTTTCATTAGTAGCTAAGGTAGAAAGGTTTTCTGAAGTTGCAATCAAGGTGAAATTTTGAGATCCATTGACTAAAGTTCCTTTGTGAGTCACTATTATGGTATACGTTCCAGATGGATTATCAATATCTACTCTTTCAAAATTATCCGCATTGTTTGTAGAATTATTGGTTGGTGCTAGCCACGGTGTTGGTGCCATACCTTGTAATTTCCAAGGATAATAAGTATTGTCATCTTTAGTGACACGTATATCTAAATCATTAACTAAATACTTAGTTGATGGATCTATTGTTCCAGAATTTACAGTTGTTGACTGTGGATCTGTCCATGAAATTGAAATTTTTAAAGGTGAATTACCACTTGCACTTATAGTCTTTGTGAATGTTGCATTGTTTGCAAGATTTAATTCCTCAATAACACTTTTTGATCCAGTAGTTGCATTTTTATTTTTGATTGCCAATGATGATTTCTCAGCATTTACTAATCCCCACCCAAATTCGTAATCAGGACCAGGGTATTCGCCTGCCTCATCAGCTGTATGTAATATCAACCCCTTAACTGTCGCAGCCTTCATAAAATTTTGATACAGTTGGTTGTGGTATTGTTGTAATAATAGTACTACTCCAGTTATTCCTGGAGAGGCCATAGAAGTACCTTGTTGACTTGCATATGCTGAAGTACTTGTTGCAGAATATACAGGAGAATAAACAGCTACACCTTTCATAGAAATATCTGGTTTTATTCTTCCATCATCAGACGGTCCGTAACTACTGAAAGTTGACATTATTACGCTATTTTTATCCACATAATTTGGTACAGCTTGTACTGCTGCTACTGTCATTACATTTTTTGCATTAGCATGGCCAAAAATCATATCCCAACCAAATTTTGTAGCTAGTTGTGTAGATCCAGGTGCGGTAGTGTCATTTCTACTATTACCAGCTGAAACAACAGGTAAGTAAAACGGGTTATTATAGCAAATGTTATCAAAAGTTCTTGCTCTAGAGTCATATGCACCATAGTACCAAATACTACTTAGACTTCCTTTTCCATAGGAGTGGTTTGAAACTAATAATCCTGTAGAGGCTTCAGCAAGCATTTCTGTATCATCATTATCCCAATTGTAAGAATTGATGGAAGAGTTAAATGCAACTCCTTTTGCTGTAGCAGAAATACCTTGCGCTGCTATAGTTCCAGATACATGTGTAGCGTGCTCTGCATAGCTAGCTCCATCTATTAAATTGATTTTTGTAACGCCATCTACCATGAATTCTCTATGTGTAGATTGTGCATTTCCACCATCCCACACTCCAGCCACCATATTTTGGCCCTGTACATTAATACCTAATGTACCACCATTATACATTTTATTTGTACGAGCAGTGACTGAGGCTCCAGAATTATCAGTTTGAGCATAGATAAGTTCACCACTAGGAGTAACATCTAATATTTCTCTCATTCCTATTTTGTTCTCACCAAAATAGGTCACTTTTTGAACTGTCGGGTTGTCTTTGAGATAATTTTCAACTCTTATTTTTGCTTCATTATTTTCTTTTATCAATTGAGCCATTAGAATTGCATTTCCTTCAATATTTGAAAATGAGGCTATTTTTTGTCTTTCCTTAAGTGTTTGTGCATTGAAGAAAAAAGGAAGAAGTATAGAAGCAAATAAATAGTATTTATT
>JAGHSE010000175.1 GCA_018066015.1 Candidatus Colivivens equi | reverse complement strand
TTGGTACAAGAGCTTATACAATAGGTTTTGACACTATTGTAAACCTATAAAATAAGACTCTGCCCACAATTTGCCCACAGAATGTCTACAAAAAAATGAATGATACAATGGACAGTGTTATTTTGATAGCATATTGTCTAATGTTTCATTCATTTTATCGTTTGAGGAATCTGTTACGTTCTTGCTGACATGAGCATATATATTAAGAGTTGTCTTTATATCAGAATGACCCAATCTCTTTTGAATTAATTTAATAGGAACGTCTGATTCAATAAGTAGAGCAGTATAACTATGTCTCAACCCATGTGGTGTGATTTCTTTGATCCCAGCTTTACCAATAACAGTGTCCAGTCTATACCTCATATTTCTAGGTGGAGTAGGGTGACCAGTGTTATCAGTAAATACGAAACCATCATCGTTGTATGTTTTACGGAACATCATTTTATATTCTTTTTGATAATTCAACATTTTACGAAACTCTTTAATCAATACATTGGTCATCGGAACAACTCTCCGGGAAGCTTTTGTCTTTGGTGGTCCAAGTGTAAAATCACTTTTAAGTTGTTTATTCAAAATCAAGTAAGTTTTATTAACATTTATCAAACCTTCTTCTATATTTACATCACTCATTTTCAACGCACATATTTCACCAATTCTTAATCCAGCATATAATCCTGTCATGATCATGACAAAATCTCTTTGTTTTTCATACATAAGATACCTTCTGTATCTCGTATTACGTTTATAACCAACACTATTGAAATAGGTATCAAAATGATTATGAAATCCAACAATATCTTCCTGTTCCCAGAATACTATTTCCTCGTCATCGACATCCTCATCGAATACTTCTACTACTGTTTTAGGTAATCTCACATCTCTTATTATATTCTCTTTGAAATAACCATCTTTGATAGCTTGTTTCATCATCATACCCATGACCGCGTGAATGCTCAGTAGGGTGTTTTTGGCGTATTTTTTGGATAATTTATTTAACGTTTCTTGATAAAATGAGTTTGTTAAATTGACTAATAATACATCACCAATAACATTATTTATTTGATTGATACTAGTCGCCCTGTTTCGATGACTAGAAACCTTTACGGTTGGTTTATATAATTCAAACCAAATATCTAAATATTTACTGACCGTCATTTTTTTATCGATCTTTTGAGTATGACCTTCTTGAACATCCACAGCAGCATAATCAGCAGCTAATTTAGCTTCTGCTTTTGTTCTAAATCCACCTTTAGCTTTTTCCCTACGTTTACCAGTTGTATCATAATATTGAATACGATACTCCCAATTGTCTCCTCGTTTCCTAAATGAGGGCATATTGTTTCCTCCTTATAAGAGTAGCATTAATACAGCACCTATGATTATCAACACCAGTCCCCATAACAGTACGTTAGCAAAACTATTAATTATTCCAGAACCTTGTTGAATTGCGTTTCCAGTTTTTGATAATCCTTGACCAGTTTTATATAACTTGCTATTCTTTTTACCATTTTCTATATACCATTGTTTAAAAGCTTCTTCATTTCTATGTGTTGGATCAACAGAGTATCCTTCTTTTTCTAGTGTTAGAGATTGTTGTTCGGTGTAGATTACTTCTTTGCCACAATTGTTGCATGTTGCAGCACCTGTTAATTGCCCTTGGCAATGTGGGCAAGTGATGTCATCGAGTGTTACTTTCTGTCCATATTCCATTGAAACTCCTCCTTTATGTATGTCTTAATAATAGTCTAATTCTACTATTATAACAATACAAGGGGGAATACTATTAATTCAATGCACTTAAAAGAATGAACTAACATGTTCAGTTGTCAAACCAAATGTATGACCAACTTCAAATATCTGTCTTGGTTGTTCACCAAAGAGTTCTTCATATAAGCTCATTAATAACACCATTGCGAAATAATCAGCCTCGTGTTCTAATTTACTTTTTGCATAATTGTGAGATAAGTAATAACCTCCTAATTCATTATGATTAACAACATGGCATAATTCATGTGCTGCTACAAAATAGCGTATGTTTTCATCACGTAATGAATCATCTAATAGAATCATCTTATCTCCTAATATAGATGTTGCTTGTCCTAGTGGTTGACGGTCAAAGTCAACATATCTTACTTCAACATTCATTTTCTCCGCAATCATAAATGGGTCAAATGTTTTGTACTTGCTTCCTAGTTTGCTCACTTCAGTACGGTGTCGGTTCAATGACAAGGGTACTTTCAACATTCACATCACATACCTCTCGTGGAAATAGTTTTCATTGTTTACTATTTAACGTCATCTGTATTGGGTAAATTAGGAGCATCATGTTTTTGTACTTTTTGGTGTTGCATTTTTTGCTGTTGTTTCTTTTCCCAGAAGATAGTAGTCAGTACATCTTGAACACGTTGTTTTTCTGTTGATGAAAGTTCTTGTCCAGCGTAGCTCATATTGACATTGTTCTGAAGCATTAATTCAAGATCAATCATATCATCTTGTGAAGCCCATTCTGGAACATGATCACTACCAATTAAGAATTCGATTGATACGTCAAAGTATTTTGCAAGTTTCTCAATTGTTTCAATACCGGGGGTTTGAGTTTTCCATTTGTAGATAGCTGTTCTTACCAATCCCATCTTTTCTGCTAAATCTGGTAGGGAGATTCCTTGTTTTGTTGCTAGATACTTTACATTATCATATAAATTCATTTTCCATCACCTCATAGTTTCTTAGGTATGACAGGGTTTATTAAGAAGTTGTGTCTAAAATGTGAACGAAATTACGTTCTTTTATTAAACTGGATAAAAAAATGGTTGTTTATTATCCAACTTCATAATATACTAAAGTCACACCTAAGGAATAGTAAACAAAAACAAGGTGGTTAAATAATCAAAACGTTGGGGAACGTAGTTATTAACTTCTCTTATCTTGTCTACATACATATATTATCATATTAGATAATAGG
>JAGHSE010000428.1 GCA_018066015.1 Candidatus Colivivens equi | reverse complement strand
ACATCAAACTCACTCCAATGTACGGAGTTAAATAATCGGGGACGCTCTTAATGTGAAAAAAGTGTATTAAGGGACACTCTTTCCGAACAATCCAATACAAAAGGATGTGAATAATCACATCCTTCAGACCGTAGACAAAGCTCTTTTTCAGGCTATCGCCTGAAGGAGGGCTTTTCTTATGCCATAGAATAATTGAATTTCAGGGTTATCATTGATGTAACTTCAATAATAATCTCTAAAATAGAGGAAAAACTGCATTTTGTTGGGTTATTAGGGTTTTTATGATCTCTATTCCACAGTATCCTTGCCAACTTCTTCATGTTCATGCACGCAAAGGTTAAGCCAACTTTCATGGCCATTTTTTCTTTTCCAACCTGCTGTGTATAGCGCATAGCATGATGCTCCTTAGCTGTGCCGAAGCATCTTTCAATAGTTTCTTTTCTTTGAGAATAAAGCTCTTTGCCTTCAGGTGTTAATCGAACATCTTCACAGATATCCAAGTAGTCTTGCCAAATATGTCTTGTTACTATTTTTTGATGATTTTTGCTAGCTGTGCATTTTTGAAGATTCGGGCAACTTTCACATATGTGACGATTGCTTTTGTATTCTCTGTATCCATCTCTGTTAGTTGTAGAGTATTTTAATACTTGGTTGTTTGGACAAATATAACAGTCATAGTATTCATCATAGACAAAATCTCTTGTTCTATATAGGTTCTTTTTTCCCTTAGGACTTGTATATGGCATTACCGGAACAACGCCATCGTCAATGAGCAATTTTGCGATTGCAGCGTTCTTGTATCCTGCATCAATTACAATATTCTTTGGTTCCATAAGTCTTAGCTTTTCATAGAGAACAGGGAATGTAACGCTGTCATGTTCGTTTCCGGGATGAACCGTATAGTCCAATATCCATCCATGTTTATCGCAGGCTGTCTCTACTGCATAGGCGAAAACTTCCTTGTGTTCGCCCTTGTGAAACCAGCCACTTTCAGGATCTGTTGTGCTTTGTTTCTGTTCCTTCATTGAAGTTTCAACATTGCCGCCTGTTGAACCGTTACCATCATCGTCATCATCAGTCTTATCTACAAATGGCTTTTTCCCGTGAGCCTCGCGATCCTCGTTAATCTCTTTTCGAAGTTGCTCTTCATAATACTTGGCAGTTTTCTTTGCAACAAGAATCTTCTTCGACTTCTTTCTGTTGGCAGCTGCCTTTATGTGTGTAGCGTCTACGAACATTGTGTCAGTGTCTACCAGACCTTGCTTCATGCACTGGAACAGAATCTTAGTAAATATTTGCTCGAATAAATCTGTTCCCTCAAAGCGCCTCTTGTAGTTCTTGCCGAAAGTACTAAAATGAGGCACTTTGTCATAGAAATCCAAGCCAAGAAACCATCTGTATGCAACATTAACTTCAATCTCCTTAATGGTCTGACGCATACTCTTTATGCCGAACATACATTGAATGATTGGAATCTTTATTAATGTGACTGGGTCTATACTTGGGCGACCATTGTCCTGACAGTATTTGTCCTCGACAAGGTCATATATGAAATTGAAATCTATTCCAGCATCAATCTTTCTAAGCAAATGATCCGCTGGAACTAGCTGTTCTATTGATACAATCTGCATCTGTGATGTACTATTATCCGCATTCTTTGCCAGCATTTTGGAACCTCCATTCATCTAATACAATTATACTATATTGAGGTTCCACATCTTGTTTTTTGAAGGCCAATCTTGTTTTTTGTTGTAACAGAAAAGCCCTCCCTCCACGTTAGTGGAGAAAGAGCTTTGTCTACAGTCTGAGCTCATGCAAAGCATGAGCTTTTATAATGATTTAATGATGAAAA
>JAGHSE010000387.1 GCA_018066015.1 Candidatus Colivivens equi | reverse complement strand
ATATACAATATACATTATCTTGCAAAAATACGAATAATTCTTGCAATATTAAACATTTTGCAGTAAAATTAAGTAATTTTATTTATATTTTCAGGCAATTTGTAAGTTTTTAAGATTTAGAAAGGCTATAATATCCTTTGCGCAATCATTTTTTGATTTCAAAGGGAAACTCTTTTCCTCTGTCTCTGATATGATAGTTATCTTGTTAGTATCATATCTAAACCCCGCACCTGCATCACCAAGTTTATTCAAGACAATAAAGTCAAAATTTTTCCTCTTTAATTTATCTCTTGCATTTTGCATTTCATCATTTGTTTCCAGTGCAAATCCAGCAAGAACCTGCTTTGAAGTCTTTATCTTGCCAAGTGCAACAGCAATGTCATTTGTTGGTTTGAGACGTATGACAAGTTCGTCACCCTTACGTTTTATTTTTGTGGTTGACACCTCTGCTGGGGTAAAGTCAGCCACTGCGGCACAAAGTATGGCACAATCTACCGTTGGAAAAATTGCCATACATGCCCCATACATCTCCTCAGCACTTACCACATGCGTTACTTTCAGGTTTTTCTGATTAAGGTCAAACATGGAGGATTCTACAACCCCCAAGACTAATTCAACTTCGTAACCATCTTTCAAACATTCATCTACCAGAGCCATACCCATCTTACCCGATGAGTAATTTCCTATAAAACGAACGGGGTCTATTTTTTCGTATGTAGGCCCCGCTGTTATGAGTATGCGTTTCATTAACTGAAAAATTTTTCTAATTGATTGATTATATTTTCTGGCTCCTCCATGCGTCCCTTACCCTCTAAATGACTAGCTAATTCTCCGCTCTGTGGTTCAATAATTATATTACCATATCGCTTTAGTGTCATAAGGTTATTTTGGGTTGAAGGGTGTGCATACATGTCTAAATCCATGGCTGGTGCAATGAACACAGGGGCTTTCATGGAGAGATATGTGGTTATCAACATATTATCAGCCACTCCATTTGCCATTTTTGCAATGGATGATGCTGTTGCTGGTGCTACAAGCATTGCATCTGCCCATAATCCCAAATCTACATGACTGAACCACGAACCATCCCTTCTGTCAAAAAACTCACTCACCACTGGTTTGCCACTGAGGGTAGAAAGTGTAAGCGGTGTGATAAATTCCTTTCCTGAGGGGGTGATGACCACTTGTACTTCGGCTCCTTGCTTTATCAGATCTCTGATAATCATACAGGATTTATAGGCAGCTATACTTCCCGTTATGCCAAGCACTATTTTTTTACCTTTTAGCATATATTAAAAAGGTAGGTCATCTGCTGGGTCAGACGATACAAATGAAGGTGGTACAGGTTCGCCACCAGGAACAGCACTTGAAACTTGATTAGCCTCAGGTTGACCAGCTGCTTCTGCTGTAATACGTTCAATCTTCCATGCTCTGAGGTCATTATACCAACGACCTTGGTATTCATGAGCATTGACATCAAAAAAGACATTGATTTCTTCGCCCATTTGTATGTTGAACTGATTAATCTTATCTTCACCAAACACATTGAAAACCATACGACGAGGGTACTGTTCATTGGTTTCAATTACATAATCTTGCATCTTCCACGGATTACCCGTTGCCTTTGATACACCGCTTCTTGCTTCAAGAATTGCGATGACTTTTCCTGCTAATTCCATATTGTTTTGTTTAATTCAACTGCAAAAATAATAAATATTTATGAAATACGGATTGTAAATACAAAATAATTTTTTTACCTTTGTACGCTAAACATTATTTGCAATGATGAGTTTGACAATCATATTAACTGATTTTATTTGACAAATTGAGATATTAACAACTCAAAAATATATGACTATGAATTTTAATGTATCCAGTGCGGTGTTATGTAGCCGTATTCAGACTTTAAACAAAATTATTAGTTCCAAAAACTCAATTCAGATTTTAGATTGCGTTCTGTTTAACCTCCAGCAGAACAAACTTACAATGACAGCATCTGATGGAGAAATCACTCTCTTGACAAATCTTGACGTCAATGAATCTTCTGGTTCAGGAGTTTTTGCTATTAACTCACAGCAAATTATCAATGGGCTAAAAGAAATATCCGACCAACCTATACAGATTTCAGTAGATGAAAACACCTATGCCATTGAAATAAGATATCAAAATGGCAATAGTAAGTTTATCGGCCAATCTGGTGCAGAATATCCTATCCCTCAAAGAATTGGTAACGATACAAAAACCATCGTACTTGGGAGTGCATTACTCCAAAATGGAATTTCACGTGCTGTATTCGCAACTGCCGACGACGAATTGCGTCCTGTGATGAACGGAATTTATTTTGATATAGCAGAGGATAGTCTCACATTTGTTGCAAGTGACGGTCACAAACTTGTACGCAATCGTAATATGAAAGTAAAGTCTGACAATCCAACATCTTTCATTTTACCTAAGAAACCAGCAAAGATGCTCAAAGATATACTTGTAAAAGACGGTGGTGATGCAATCATTAATTTTGATAATTCATACGCCGAGATAATAGTAGAAAACTACATTCTCAGTTGCCGTCTCATAGAAGGAAGATACCCTAACTACAACTCTGTAATACCTACAGACAATCCTTACAAAGTCAGAATTGACCGCCAAGCCCTCTTGGGAGCACTAAGGCGAGTGCTCGTATTTGCTAGTTCAAGTACCAGCCTTATTCGTTTACGCATCGACATCGGTGTGCTGAACGTTTCCGCACAAGACATAGATTTCTCAACATCAGCAGAAGAAAAAATCATGTGCGAATATGACGGCAGTCCGATGAATATCGGATTCAAGGGACCATTCCTCATTGATATTCTTAATGGTATCAATTCTCAAGATGTCATCCTCGAACTTGCCGATCCAAGTCGGGCAGGAGTCATCGTACCAGCAGAACAAGAACCTGACGAGGATTTACTCATGCTACTCATGCCTATGATGCTCAATGATTAGCCAAGGCAGGAAATGCAGGAACTGAAAATGCTGGACCAAAATAATTCACGGAACAATTCACGGATAATTCACGGATAATTCACGTTACGCCGTAGGCATCAGATAGTAATCGTTATACATACGAAACTTAAATATTTTATTTTAAACGTAAATGCCCGTAAATTACCCGTAAATTACCCGTAAATTTTATATTCTTTGAGCAAAAGACCCTCTGTGTGCAAATAACGGATAGTCATCATCATTGAAGGGAAAGAGCGAAGCTCCTTTGCGTCTCTCTGCCTTCTCTGCAAAGTCTCAGCACACATCGTAGATGGGCGAGATTTTGTTATAAAAGTAATTATTCAAACTTGTTTGTAATAAGGACTTTAATAACTAAATCGTACCAGCAAAGCTGGCT
>JAGHSE010000381.1 GCA_018066015.1 Candidatus Colivivens equi | reverse complement strand
TATATTCAGTTTGCATTACAAATCACGGAAAATCTGGGAACAAAATGTTAAACAAGGCCAAAGTTATGTAGCTAGTTATTTAATAACGTTAAATTGTTTCCTTATGATATGGACATTTTATATTTTTGTTACAAAAAAAAGGAATGGAAAAAGAAATTGTAAAGGAAGTTACTTCCACTTTAGGTGTTTGCGATTGCAATGCGTATTATTTATTCCGCGATGGAGTGTTATCCATGGAACAATTCAAAGAATTTATATTATTAGTATTAGATGAATACCACCATGGTTTACATGAATTGACCTATCATGCTGGGAATTGGGAATTATGGTGTTATCATAGATATATAGGCATAAGGAATATTATATCAAATACAGAAAAGGTAATAGAGACGTTAGATGCCCCATTCTATTATAATAGCAGTAATTATAAGGTATTAGCAAACCTACACAATGACATAAATTGTTTCATTGAACTTTTCGAAACTGCATATTGCAGATTGAAAGGGTATAAGTACATTTAACATGTTGATTTTTCTTTATTACCCGCTTCATTCTATTTCTCAAGAAAGTCTGCATTTGCTTGCTTAATGGAAATTTTGATTTCTCGTTCACCATCCGATTTGTTAACTCGAAGGTACACATCAGTTTTACACTCGCCAGACGATGGTCGTGGCTTTTCGCATTCAATAACGGTACATTCGTCACCTTCGATAGTAAACTTTGCACCAGGGCGAAAGAGGCTAATAATTTGCCTTTCTGTATCAGAGAACTGTGGCATAGTTGTAAGTTTAGAAATTTTCAAAATACAAAAGTAATTGAAAATTTCGTTTTAAACAACCATTTAACTTATTTTGGCCTTACAATCCCATGAAATGGAGCAAAATGAGTTTTCCCCTTCTATTTGGTAGAAGATTAGAAAGCAAAAAAAGCCACCCGGATTGGGGTGGCTAAACTTTGTGCAATATTCTTTACTCTTATGTTTCTACACGGCAATACCAGTTCTCAATACTTCTTCATAGAGAGGTGAAGGGTGGCATTCTTCAATAAGGACTGGTTCTATTGTTGTGTCCACATTCAGTGTGGCAAGCCAAAGGGCAGAAGATTTGTCGAGCCAGTCTCCTTCTAATCGTGGCACTATGACTGCTACATCAATATCACTGTCCGCCTTGGCGCATCCTTTACTGTACGAACCGAAGAGGTAAATCTTCATTTCTGAAAACATAGGCGCTATCTCTTTCTTATAGCTGCGAACCTTATCTAATGCATATTCTCTATCCATTTCTTCAATTCTTTCCAATATACTACCTTATCTATAGAAATGTTATTTGATTTATCATGCTTCTCCCACTTTCGCAGAAGAATCACCGCAAAAGTACGATTTTATTCTTAAATATCACACCAATCATCAAGAAAAATTACGCTGTGACATTCATTTTAACATTTAGTTTGGTAATAAGGGGAATCAAGACGAGTTTTAATATAATCACGTTTATTTCGCTAAAAGTATGCAAAAACATGGAGGTCTAGCGAAATAAGCACGATTTTATGCACAAATCCAAGTGAAACTCAATTTACATCTTTTAATAATTATCACAAATGCAATAATTTTCTTAACTTTGCATCATTCGAACATAAATACGTAGAACTATGAATAAATTTTTGCTCATCATAATAACCTTGGTAATGTCTATTCCTTTGTCGGCTCAAAGAGTCTATAAAGGGAATTCGACATATTCTTCCGACATCGTCTGTAATCTCCGAGACGGTAGGGTTTACAAGGGGTCGTCAAGTTATATCTGTGATATACTGTTGAACATCTATGGCAATTGTATTTATAAAGGTTCGTCAAGATATAGTAGCGATATTGTCTGCAATCTGAAGGAGAACAAAGTCTATAGAGGGACTTCTGCCTATTCCTCTGATGTGGTATTCACGATAAGAGATTCAAAGATATACAAGGGGAACTCCACTTATTCAAGCGACATTATCGCTAACATCAAGAATGGAAAGGTCTATCGTGGCAATTCGTCGTATAGCAGCGACATCCTGTTTAGAATAGACAAGGAGATAACGATGGTGGAATTTGTTGCAATATTCTGGACAGTTAATTATATATGGT
>JAGHSE010000183.1 GCA_018066015.1 Candidatus Colivivens equi | reverse complement strand
GCGGGACGCTTTATTATTATTGATTCCACAATTGCATCTACTCCTTGCAGAGATTCACAAAGTCCATCGAGACATTCAGGTTCTGGCATATAACCTCCTCAGGCATGCCTGCGCTAAGCAGCATTTTCACTGAAGTGGCAATTATCCGCTTTTGCTCGTCAAGCTGAGACTTCTGTTCGTCAAGCTGAGACTTTTGTTCGTCATTGAGAGTCTGCAAGTCTGCAAGCTTCTTGTCGCGCATAAGTATCTCCGTGTCTCGCTTTTCTATTGCGCTGAAATACTCATCCTCCACGTTCATGTCATGGCAAAGCTTGGTGTAGATAGGATTTGCAACCTGTATCATAGCAAAAGTTTTTTTGTCTAACTTTCGGGGTTCACTTCATGAGCTGTCCCTTGATTCCAAGAGATTATTTTTCTAAATAACTATCAAGTATTCTCATCCTTTCTTGATCGGTCTTGCCTTCCCACTCTGGTATCATCTTGATTGTGTATTCGTGGCGAAGTTCAGATTGCTTCGGGATTGTCCATATACTTCCATCATTTTCTCTAAATACGAACATTCCGTCTTCATTTGTTCTTAGGTATTTCCCAAATATATATGGCTCTACACTTCGTTGGACCAAAACGGAATCGTTTGTTTTTTGCAAACAGTAATTAATTCTCAAGATATTCCCAGACGATTCCAACACATAGAAATCGTATATCATTATATTTTTGTGCATCCTTCCCATGACATGGGAACACATTGGCAGATGATCATACTTTGTGATGTGTTGCTTTTGAAGGCACCTATCCTTGTAGTAATCTGTCATCTCTTTGACTTTATTCCTTATGTCCTGTGGTATCACATAGTAAGAGATTTCACCTGGGATGTGCCAATATGAGTCACATATATAAATCGTTTTAGGATCAAGACCGTTTCTGTCCACTTGTATAACCAGTCCTGCAGATGCCTTGTTTATTTGTTGCTCCTGCTTTCCTTTAATAACAGTCTTGTTGGCTAACAGTTCATTGACAACCTGCATGTCATCATCTCTCAAAGGCATTGTCTTCAGATCTGGATCATTCACATTTACCCTTAAGAAATTAGAACATGCAAATATGCTTGCACTATCACTCTCTTCAATCTTGTGTAGTACATTATCATCTGCCTGAGCACATAGGGCGACAGACATAAGGAATATTAATAGATATTTTTTCATTGTATTGTATTTGTTATTAATGTGTTAAGTGCCAGGCCTATGCAAGCTATTACCTTTCCAGATAACGGTCAAGCAGTCTCATTCGCTCCTGGTCGGTGATGTCGTTCCATTCCGGGAACATCTTGAGCAGACGTTCCATGATATAGTCTTCTCCATCTTTTGATTTCAAGATCAAGAGGTTGCCATCTTTATCTCTGAGTAGAATTCCACCTTCGGGAGCAATCCCTGCACATTCTATGGATAAACTCTCCATTACATTCCTGTGTACTAATATCTTGCCGGACTTCTTCTTGAAATGGACAGAATAATCGATAGGTACTATTTTAGAAGAATCCATGACGGTGTAAAATTCCACGATAGGAGGTCGAGTGCCTATGTAAAAGCCAAGTATAGTTCGCACTTTTGACACCATGGGAAGAGTGTCATACCTTGCATAATTCTGTTCCTGCTCCTGCAAAAGCGTCATGTATTTATCATACAACGCCCTAACTTGCCGTTTTGCCTCTCTTTTGAGTTTGACTTTCTCCGTGGACAAAAGAACACCTGGACGATGAACATACATCTTATTTTTGCTTACCATGAAAGCACGTTTTGATTCACCTTGCGACCTGACGTCAATGTATATATCATCAGAAAAACCAGGATAATCCACCTTTGTCTTTGCATTTTGCAAAGCGGCATTGAACAAGTCAATATCCGTTGACTCCATCAGTATCCTTTTGCTATCCACAAGCCTGTTCTTTCCTCTTTCTCGACCTTCGTAGATATAGACCTCGTCGTTCTTGTCTATCTTAGGCACTGCATGTTTCTGAGCATTTTTCCTTAAGTAATTAGAACTTGCAAATATGCTTGCACTATCACTCTCTTCAATCTTGTGTAGTACATTATCATCTGCCTGAGCACATAGGACGACAGACATAAGGAATATTAATAGATAATTTTTCATTGTATCGTATTTTTCTGAGGCAAAGTTAAACTTTTTTAATCTCTTGTCAAAATAATTTCAAAGAAAATAATTCACTAAAAATTCACTAACGACATTATGA
>JAGHSE010000337.1 GCA_018066015.1 Candidatus Colivivens equi | reverse complement strand
ATATAATTCTTTAATTGCTTTTTTCAGGTCAATCTTTGAAACCATAATAGTACGACGAACTATGTTGTTTTTTTGTGTTTTTTGAAGGAAAACAAATTTTCCATTAGATGTACGAATTAATCGGCATGGCATAAAGAGATTTGTTTTCATAAATGTATTCTCATTTTGCTTTGCAAAACCAATGGTAAAAAGACAATTATCCGAAATTTTTTCTATATTTTGTGTGTCTTGTATAATTTGTACCCCTTTTAATTGCACATTGTTTATTCTAAACCGAATAGATGTTTTATTTCTATGTTTCATATCTAGTGGTAGTTATATTTGTTCACATTTAATCCATAGAGGACTTAATAGGTCTGATTTATTGAGACTGACACCATAGCGGCGCATAAAAGCTTCCTCAATAACTTGGCGTCCATCTGCTGTAAAGAGAGGCTCATGAAAATTAGGGCATATAAACTCAACCGACATACTTGGTTCAAACCTAAAACCATTACATATGGTAGAACGTTTAATAGTCGCCCTATAATAACGATGAATAACGCCCATATCTTACATTCTATACGCTTCCATATAAGCGGTACTAATGCAACTTGGGCAACGGCTAAGGTCTAAGCCACATTGCATCATAAAAGCATTAGCGATGGCTTGTTTGCCGGAAGTAGAACATAACGGACTCGAAATAGATTCGTAGGGAACACGGACACTCAGTCCAATAGGTAAATTAACTCCGCCTCCAACATAACGGTTCTTGACGGTAACTTGGAACATGTAAGTCATAATATTTGTGTTTTTATTGGTTTTATAAATTGCAAAGCGTGAGGATACTTTTCGTTTACCAAGTGTCTGGCTCTGGAAAACCATTTAGCAATAAACGAGAAATAATGCCCCACGCCGTGTATCGTATATACAGACAGAGTCTGTACCAATTAACGAATACACAATCGCAGCGGTCATTTATACTCGTCCCGCTATGGTATAAAGTTTCCAGACTTTGACACTTAGGACTTGAGCAAAACGCGCGCTTCGTATGTTCAAATTTGGTACTTTTGCCAAATTCGATTGCAAAATTACAAATAATTTTTGAATCTTGCAAGGGTGTGGGCATTATTTCTCTTTTTTTTGCTAGTTATCTAGTAATATAGGACCGCTGACGCTATACTAGAAAATTTAGACCGCAGCGATGGACTAGAGAGCATAGAACGCTGGCGGTGGTTATGTACTATTTGTAAAAACGCCATATTGAATCCATGATATTTTCATATTGTGTATTACCCTCCGTATTAGAGGGGTTAATCCCATAAAACCGAGTGTCGAGGTTGCGTGCAGTACGAATGCGATCCATAGTTTTGGAAGTGCATAAATCAAACTCAAAGTCGCTAATAATAAGCACATCCGCATTGCTAAAAGTTTCCGATTCCAACTGATTCAAAATAGTACAAAACATCTCTTCTCCGTTAGTTCCTCCCATGAAATATTCAGTCAAAAAACGACACAGTTGCTCCTCTCCGTCTTCACCTGTCAAATCAACATATTGGGCTTGAACGGAAAACTCAACGAGGAACATGGGACGTTTCTGCTTACGTGTCATCTCGAAAATGCGAATAACCATCATTCGTGCGAAATCAAAAGGAAATCCCCCCCATCGAACCGCTGGAGTCAATGCTGACAATGATAGGACCATTTTTGTGCTCCGTATTAGATTGTTGCTTCACCTTTTTTGCCTCCTCCTCCTTGGGGAAGGACGAGAACGATTGCAATTGCTGACAAGCGTATTTCTGATAAAAGAGTGAGTCTGTCTCCGAAGAACAAAGGGAAGGTAATTCAGAAGGTATGACATTTAAGATATCCTTGCCAATAGTGATACCTTCAATGTCTTCGTATGGTGGTTGTGGGAAACTATATTGCAACATTTGCGATACGGTTGATACATTTGTGGAGTTGCTCTCCTGCGTTCGTCCAATAATCGAGACAATTGCATTTATACGAGACTTATACCGATTATAGATGGTTTCGACATACGACAAATCAAATATATCATTGTAGGTCATGGGGTCAAGTAACTGAGCAGGAGAGATTTTTTCATGACCATTTCCAATAGTCGCTTGCGATGATGCATCCATCCGTGAAGCGGTGTCTGAAAGGACGATACAATCCTCTGGTAATGAAGACTCAATCGGAAGTCCGAATTTTTTCTTGTGTTCACGGAATTGCTCAATGTCTAAATCTAACAGAGGTGTGCAAAGTGTATTCTCAACGCGTTGATTGATGAGAACACGCCATTCGTCCATAAATTGTCGAAAGATAGGTAGCGTCTTGTATCTATCCATAAATAGCCGCTGGTCGTACCAAAGAATATCCAATTCGTTGGGCTGATAACAACACCAGCGTAAGTATGTAGCCACAGATGGCCAAACCTGTTCCAATTCGGCGATTGTGGCAATATCCCGGCAAATCTTATTGTAATATATCTCCCAACTAAGGTCTAATAATTGCAAGTCCGTCTCGGTTATTTCGTCCTCGCATCGCTTTAGTAGGTACGTATTTACAGCATTTTGGAAAATACGGTCAGAAGCCTGATAACTCTTTTTTGCACAGGCAATGCGTTTTGCCAAAACAAAACACAAAGGGTAATCATAGAAATAAGGAATCTCGATATTATCCCCTTCCCACAATTTCCGTAAGTAGTTGTGATACCACCTCAGTTGCTTATTGGAATCTACTTTGCTCATGCGCTATTTTATCTTCAATCTTTTTGATTCGAGTTTGTATATCCGTGATGTAACTATCTATCAGTTTCCAATCATTATCGCCAATAAACAGATTAGAATGGTTGGCAAACTTGGTGTTGATAGAAGAGAAGATTTTGCCAGATGCTTCTGATAATTTCTGACTTAGTTCTGAGAGCCGGCTGAGTGCTTGCTGGGCTTCAGGATTATCAATCCCGGCACCGTATTTCCAAGCGCGTTGTTTGCTGATAACATTGAGTTTTTCCTCTATCATATCCAATAACTTAAAGTCAGTAGGTGATAGTTCTTCTACCATGTAATTGCAAACATGCTCAATATCTGAGGCTTGATTCCATAGGCAATAGCGCATAAGCCAAACATCTGACCAATCCACCGTATCCCGACCATTCAAGAAAGCTGATGTGCGAAGAATCTTACTCACTTTAACCCAACGGCGGTCGGAGATGCAAATAGCCGGCTGTTCGTCAGAAGAATCTGCGAGTCGCTTGCGAAGTTTGATGATATAAAGCAGTATGGGCTTAGTGAAGCGAATGTCCTTAATCTTCTCTTGCCAATCACGATATAGTTCGTTGGTGATAAGGGCGTTTTCGTCGACTTGCAGTTCATCGCTGCGAGTAACGCGAAGCAGATTACAGAAATTAGTCTCGTCCTTGATAGACGTAGATATAGCACGAACGATAAAACGATCCCAAATGGCATCTAATCCCGAATTCTCTTGTGGCAGTTCATTGCTGGCTGCTATCAGCAATTTCATCGGGATATGAATGTCGGTTCGACCATTCTTAAAGATTTTCTCGTTCAAGACAGTAAGCAGTGCGTTTTGAATAGCCGGTCCTGCTTTCCATATCTCATCTAAAAAGACGATGTCTGAATCGGGAAGATACCCTGTGATTTGACGTTCATAAACATCGTTGTCTTTTAATTTCTGAATACTGACCGGTCCGAAGATTTCATCGGGTGTAGAGAAACGCGACATGAGGTATTCAAAAACGGTGGCGTCCTTGAAAATCAATTTCATTCGGCGTGCTATTTCGCTCTTTGCCGTGCCAGGGAGACCTAGTAAGAAGAAACTTTCTCCAGCAATAGCACACAGTAAGGATAAAGATAGTAAATCATCCTTTTCGTAGAGTCCTTTGGTAAGGCAATTGTGTAGATATTTAATTTGTTCAGTAGGCGACATAAATTTTGGGCATTATTTCTCAAATATTTTTGTTGATTATTACTAGTTTACTAGAATGGAAGAACGTTGCACTATTTTAAAAGATAAAAAGTTGTCAGATAGTAGGTATATCCACTTCTAATAACATACTAAT
>JAGHSE010000215.1 GCA_018066015.1 Candidatus Colivivens equi | reverse complement strand
ATTGAAGCATTAGCAATAGTTCTGATGTATCCATCAATAAGTGCTCTAATAGGCTTCTTGATTCTTGATCTACCAAATGGCTTCATGCTCGTTCCGTTCCAAATCATTGGAACCATCAGAGGCATTCCCATTGTATGAGGATGCTCAGTTGCTACCCACTCATCTTCAATCTTCTCTATTTCCCAGATTGCTTCATCTGTATATAGATTGATATGTGAAGGTGTCCATGTAAGTTCATCCTTATCATCTGGAACTGTATCAATGATTGCCATTCCACAATCAATTCTGCCTTTTTCCCCATTCCAAAGCGCTGCTGCTGTTTGTGGGCTATGAAATCTGACTTTACAGCCAATCTTTTTATCAGCTGAAAGAGTTGCAAATGTACAGCCAAACTTGAGCTGGTCCTTACATGATTTCATATACTGTGCAATCAAATCATTAGCATCTATTAACTGGTTAAGAAGGATATTGTCCAATCCATTTTCTGAAACAAACCCATCAAACATTGACCTGGATGCAAGAACATCAACTGTTTTTGCGTCCCATTCACATCCAATTGACAGATTTCTCAATTCTTTTGGTAATGCAATGCCTAGATTAACATCATGAAGCGTAACTGCTCCCTCATAATATTTTTGCTTTATCGCATTGTTCACTTCATGATAATTAAATACCTCAACCAGCTTCATTAACTTGATTGTTTCAAGCTCTGGAAGATTTTTTATGTTCTCTACTGCAAGCATTTTTGCCCTCCTAACCTATTCTCATTTTCTTCTGTGGATTTCTTTTGGAATTTCTCGCTCCCCACAAAGCAAGGCTGCAAGCTTCAATCGGTTGACTATATTCACCTCCGAAGCCCCAGCCACTTCCTATTGGTCTTTTAGTTGATGTGATTGCACTCTCATTTAGAGCTTCTTGCCCTTCGTACCAGGTCACTGTATTCTCTGATATTTCATTTGTCAGTGTACTTACTGCTGCAATCATGTCCTTAGTTCCTGCTCTGATTACTGAATTTTTAAATTTCCATACAGATTGGAGTTTTTCAACAAGGACATCTACTCCATTTCTTCCATCTATAACAACGCAACATGCTTTTCCATAGCGTTGATTGAGCCAATCGGCCAACCACTGTATTCCTTGACCTGTTGACTTCTGTTCTATAAGTGATATTCTTGAAATGCCTGATGCATCAATCACTGCTCCGCACAGATATACTTCTGAGCCATCTGGACTGAATTTGACTCCATATGCAGTCTTGCCCTCTGGCTTCAATTGCGAGGATTTGCAAGCATTCCATTTGTCTTTATTAATTGCATATTCTATTTGTTCTTCTGCCACAGGACTCCACCATCCTAGCCTCTCTCTTGCAAAGGTATCTTCATCCATTTGTTCACACTCTGATTCAATTGTTGTAAGCCTAATTCTTCGGCCTAGTGCCGGATTGGTTCTTGCCCAGCGCTCTGGATCAGTGACATCTCCAATCTCTTTGACTGAGTACTCTGTCCATGCAGTTGCTTTACTTTCACCTTCAAGAGCCTTGGTTCTTATGTTTCTAAAAACCGTTCCATCACAATTTTCATCTGGAGGTGTCCCAAGATATATTGTTTGTGGGTTCTTTGATGCTGCTAATGCAGGCAAAAAAGAAGCCTGCTGTTCTGTTGTTAGTTCCTGAGCTTCGTCAAAAACCAAACAGTCCCCATGCAGACCTCTACCACCATTTCTTGTTCTTGCGACAAAAACAACTCTGCCGCCATTGTTCAATATTATTTGCTCTCTACCAAGAGCGTTTTTTATCTCTTTAACGTATTTCTTTAATTTAGGGCTTTCAAATAATCCTTTAATTTCCATAAATGTTTCGGTTGAAGTCTTTTGCAAGTGTGCTGTGTATATTACCCACTCACTATATAGAATCATCCCTGCTGCAATTCGTCCTGCGG
>JAGHSE010000445.1 GCA_018066015.1 Candidatus Colivivens equi | reverse complement strand
TTCTTGAAGTTACATATCATTTTGTTGTATTCTGATTCAAATGAAGAGAACTTGTAGTTTGGAGATGTAATCTTCTCTTTGATTGTGCCTTTTGTGGAAACTGCAGAATATTTGCTTTCTTTTATTCCCGCAAATTTCATTCCTGCAACATTATCCTTCATCAAGAGTTGTCCGTTGTCATATACGGAATACTTAATATCCTTGTCTACAGAAACTTTGAGTTGTAGTTTTCCGTTAGGCGAACTCAGTGGTTGCATCAACTGAGCAAATGATGATATTGACAAAATTGTTGCAATACCAATTGATAATAATCTTTTTTGCATAATAGTGTTAGGTTTAGAAAGTAAGTTTTACAATTAAATATGTTGAGGATTTACCATTTTAATATGCCGTATTTTTCTTTGTACCACAGTTGCCAGCCATTCACTAAGTTTTGCCATAGAACATAGGCACCAGGGGCGACAGCAGCTAAAGGGTTTAGAAATGTAAGTGTAAGCCAAATTCCAACTACTGTATTCTTTTGGCCAAGTGCTTGTCCGGCACTGATGCTATCGTTCCAGTGTCGGCCTACGGCTTTTCCAATGGCAAATTGAATTAGACAAACAAATAGGGGAGTAATAAGTAACATCCAAAGTACCCAACCTGAAACTGTGCTATGATGAATATTCTTCACAGTAATACCTGTTACTACAGCAAGATTAACACACCAAATATAAAAGCCCAGATTCTTTAATTGATTGGCCTTTGCTACAAATGATGGTATGAACTTGCGTGATAACAAAGCTAATGCTAAAGGTAATACTAATACAAGTGTTACATTTCTTAAAAGCATTAACATGGTGGAAATGAATGTAATATTAGCATCTCGCTCAACCATAGGAAAGAAGAATGGTATTATGACCATTGTTACCATATTGGCAATTATGGTAAAAATAGTAAGTGAACCAATACTACCACCTAATTTTTCTGCTACTACAACAACGGCTGATGCAGTCGGGCAAATGAAGCATATAAACATACCTTCAAGAACGAGTTTCCATTCAGGATTTGATCCGAAGATATATATTAATAAGACCATAAATGAAGCAAATGAAGTTCTTACTAATTGAATAACAAAATGCCAAGTTCGTGGCTTTAGTTCAGATATAGTAATCTTGCAAAATGTAAAATATAATATTGTAAAAAGGCCTATTGGCAACCAGTCAGTAAGCCATGGTTCAATAGTTTCTCCAAAATCACACAGATATTCCACCCTTGAGAATATTTCATAGCTTATCACACCAAATAGCATTGATGTGAAGAGGGCGTTATCTTTGGCAACTTTACAAATTTTATAAAACAAATTCATTGCTTCTTGTTGATTCTAATAAAAAGGCTGACACCTATGGAGATGTCAGCCCTTATAGATATGTTTGATTAAAATTATTCTGCAGAATAATCAATCTTGCTCATGCGTACGTAAGTTGCATAGCGGTGCTGTGCAGCCTTCTTAGCAGCATCGAAGAGTTCCTGAGCCTCTGCTGGCTTAACCTTCTTGAGTGAGAGGTAACGAACCTCACCATCAAGGAATGCCTGGAAGTTATCCCAGTTTGGAGCCTTAGAGTCGAGCTGGAATGGATTCTTGCCCTGCTCAGCGAGACGTGGGTCGAAGCGCCAGAGGTGCCAGTAACCACACTCAACTGCCTTAG
>JAGHSE010000178.1 GCA_018066015.1 Candidatus Colivivens equi | reverse complement strand
TTTAGGTAACCAATCCCCTCCGTATTTAATAGGGACTCACCAAATACATAACCTTACCGGCTAATCCTATTATTTAATCAAGCCGCTATCTTTCAAAAGAATCTCAACATCGGTTCCTTTCACTGTTTTAAGTACCATCTTCAAAAGCATCTTCTCCTTGAATGACAATGGCACCTCGTCAATACTCTTTTTGTCAATACCATAATAGGCTGCACGGAGCAATTCTCTTACATCATATTGAGATCCCCAAACTTCAGGAACACCTCTGTCAACATTCATAAGCGTGTATACTGCTTCCATACCTGTACGGATAGAGTATTCTGTAGTGAAAATAGTATCTCGTGGTGTTTCTGCAAACTGTCCAAGGAATGCAAAGTTCACAGCTCCCTTTGGTACTACAAGTGGTCTGTCTTCTTCCTTTCTAGGCTGGAAAAATGCATTAATAAATGGCATGAAGCAGGTTGTTGTATTACAACGGTTCTTTGCCCAGTCGTTAATCTTGTCGGTTGGAACACCGATGTGATATAACCACTCACGACATACTTCTTCGCCGGTGCAGTCTCGCATTGCCTTCTTTACATAGTTACCTTCCTTGTTTGTTGTAAGAGAGTATACCCATACAAGAACCGTATCCTTATCCTGTGCCTTAAACTGAGGCTGGCGGTTTATAGTCCAGGAAAGATACCAATTCTCAGTGCTGTCCTTTACAGTTACGATACCACCGGTAGTAACCTTTCCTTCTCTTGGGTCTCTCTTGCAAATGCTGATGATTTTCTGAATGATTTCTTCATCCTTCGTTTCAATTGTTGCACTCATCCAGTTGGTGGCTTCATAATCACTGCAAAACTTGTCAGGATTACCATATTCACCATGCTTAGCCTGAGCTGCTATATTCTTCCAAAGGTCCCAGGACTCGCCAACACCGTTTCTTACATTACTGATATCAGGTGCTGTATTCTGGTCACCATAGCAAGATGTGTCAGTGCAACAACCGTTAGTAATAAATACCAAATCGTCCTCAACCAGATCAATGCTGTCCTGCTTGCCGTCTTTATTATAGATAATCTGAGTTGCAACCTTTTTTCCGTTAGTATCTTTAATGATTACATTCTTTACATCAACACCGTATTCTACAGTTACCCCATGACTTTCAAGATACTTGATAAGAGGTAAAATCATGCTCTCAAACTGATTATACTTTGTAAATCTGAGTGCCGTAAAATCAGGGAGTCCATCAATATGATGGCAGTATCTACAAAGATATCTCTTCATTTCCAAAGCAGATGACCATCTCTGGAAAGCAAACATTGTCTGCCAGTAAAGCCAGAAATTAGTACTCCAGAAAGAATCAGGGAGAATATCGCTTATTTTTTTATCCTCGAGGTCCTTTTCAGGTGTCATAAATAACTTTGAAAGTGCAAGTGCAGACTGCTTATCAAGTGTGAAAAGTTTATCTGTATGAGCATCCTGTCCACATTTTTCAGAAGCTCTGCAAAGAGAATAGTTAGGGTCATGCTTATTAAGCCAGTAATATTCATCAAGTACAGAAATACCCGGTGTCTCAATGGATGGGACATCTCTGAACATGTCCCACATACATTCGAAATGGTTGTCCATTTCTCGACCGCCTCTCATATAGAAGCCTTTTCTAAAATCCTTACGTCCGTCACAGCTGCCACCGGCGAGGTCAAGCTTTTCAAGAAGATGAATTCTCTCTCCCTTTACCTGACCATCTCTTACCAGATAAAATGCTGCTGATAAACCTGCCAGACCGGTTCCGATAATATATGCCGACTTTCTGTCTGCTCCTTCCGGTTTCTCAGGCTTTGCAAATGATTCATAAGTTCCTGCTGAATAATACATAATAATCTCCTTTCAGGTCATGTTGTCCTCGTCTCTTTAGACGAGCTGTGTTCTTATGAGTACAATATAAATACCCGAAAGAAAAAATGCCATGAACAATAAATGGGGGCTGTCAGATTAAACGACAGTCCCCTAAAATTGCTATAGATTACGACAAAAGAGATACTTTGTCGTATTATTTATTTACTTTGGCATTATTAAGAGCGTGGTTAAAGCTACCCTGAATAAGTGAGTTAAGTCTGTCTATGATAACCTTTGGCTCCTCCTTCATGCCGCCATCAATCCATTCAAGTACCAGTCCTACAAAACCATACTTATAAAAATTGGCTATGAAAGCCTTGTCCTCATCTCTGACCACCATTCCATCGGCAGCTTCTTCAAGGACATTATACAGAAGCTGATACGTCACTCTGTAAAGATATCTGTAAAGATAGTCCCGCGGAACATTATGATAAATATTAATGATAAAAGCCTGATCCTTTTTTATCATATTAAAAATAGATAAAAAACCCTCCTGCCAGGAATCATAGGTCCTGTTTTCCTTAAGGGCACGCTCTGCATCCTCTTCGCAAATCCATTCGGTTAATTCCAATATATCGTGGAAATGGTAGTAGAAGGTCTGGCGGTTCATCTCACATTTTTCCGCAATATCATTTACGGTTATCTTATCTAAAGGCTTTTCAAGTAATAATTCTTTAAAAGCAAATGCAATAGCCATCTTTGTTGTAGTCTTGCTCATTATTATCGCTCCTTCTCAACAGTTTTCGTGTGGCATTTTCAATGAAGCCAAGATAATGTTTTCGTGTTGTTTTGCATACTCTTCTAATGCAGGCGAAAAGCCGTTTTTGCTGAAAATACAGAAATATTCTTTTCGAAATTCTTTGTTCCAAGTAACACTATTTGCTTTTTCTTTTAGAGCTTCTAATACGTCCATTCCTTTTGGATTCTTTGAATATTTACATTCCCCGAACAAAATATCTGTTCCAACAGAATCATAGGCAACAATATCTATTTCTATGTCTCGATTTCCCCACCATCTGCCGACGCGGTTAAAAGTGCATTTATCTCCAAGAAAATCCCATATTTTTTCTCTACATATATCTTCATATACATAGGAAACATGGTTTTCAATAAAAGACTGCTTGATTTTGCTAATAACAAACTCGTCCCGGTCTGCTTCCAATAAGCTTCTATAGGGATAAACAAATTGAAACCAAAACTTAATGAAATTATCTTTTATGAAATATAGTCCCATTTTACTTTTTTCCGGATTTTCTTCAGTGATTGGAACCTGTCTTTCCAACAAATCCAGATCTGTTAGTACACTTAAATATTTGCTCAGACTGGTTTGCGGCTGATTAAGTGCTGTTGCGATTTTACCAAGCTTATGCTGACCGCCTGCAATTACCTTCAGAATTGAAAAATAACTTCCAATTTCGGATACTTCCTTTTGCAATAAGAACTCCGGCTCTGCGTATAAAAAGGCATTACGAGATAATACATTTTTTCTGATTGCTTCATAGATGTCTGTATCTGATTCGAAAAGTTCAACGTATTTTGGAACACCTCCGGTTACAGCGAACCGTTCTATCTGCTGTTCTTCGCTGTATGATTCGTCAAACTCGTGATAATACTTGAACGCGATTTGCTTTAACTTGATTTGAGCTGTTCTTCTACCATACAAAGGGCTATCATAGTTTAATACCTGAGAAGTCATCATATTGATAAGCGAACCGCAGAGAATTAACATTACATTGCTTTTGCACAAGATTTTGTCCCAAATACCCATCATTACGGACGGAAAAGACTTATTCGCTTTACCAAGATACTGAAACTCATCAATAACCAGAATTAAACGTTCGGAAGGATTCTCTCTATTCTGTACCACTGAAAAAATGTCTTCCCATCTATTCACGGAGGCATTCAAGAGAAGCGTGTTATCAAAATGATTTCCGACAATATTTTTGAAATTTTCTCGATTTTCATTTTCGCCTTCTTCAGTTGCCAAAAAATAAATAGCATTTTTCCCTTTGCAAAAATGGTTAATAAGTGCCGTTTTCCCAACTCTTCTACGTCCATACACCACAACGAAAGAGGATTCCTCACGGCAAAATTCTTTCTCTAGTGTTTCTAGCTCTTTTGTTCTATCGACAAATTTCTCCATATAATCACCTCTCGTATAGTATCTTTTAGATACTTTATTTTATATGAAACTTTAT
>JAGHSE010000119.1 GCA_018066015.1 Candidatus Colivivens equi | reverse complement strand
AGAACATTCTCTGCTGGCTCAAATGAATTATTTGATGTATTTTTGTCATATAATATCAACGATAAGGATGTTGTGAAGGGTATCTACTATGTGCTCAAGAATATGGGATTTAAAGTCTATGTAGATTTTATGGTTGACCCTCAATTGGACAGGAGAAGTGTTACAAAGGAAAGCGCAGAGTGCATACAAAGCAGGTTGAAGCACAGCAAGTCTTTGATATATGCCCAATCGTCAAATGCAGCAATGAGCAAATGGATGCCATGGGAACTAGGTGTAGTTGACGGAAATACTAGCAAATGCTTTATTATGCCGGTTCAAAAGGGCTACGAAATAATTAACTCTAGGCAAGAGTATTTGTTATTGTATCCTGTCATTGGCATCAATACTTCTAGTGAATTAAGGGTGTATGATTCAGAGTCTTCAAATTATAGTAGACCTCTTGCTGAATGTTTAAGATAAAAACAATGTTGTGTTAGTTATCGTATAACGGTTGCCTGAAACATGCAGCCAATTAGGGATCCCCGCCACAGGACGGGTTACAATGATTATGGCAAAGGACAGCGATGGCCGTAAATTCAATCGCATTCCTGAATATGATCGAGTCCAGAATGGCAAGACCATTCATGTGTCTGCTCATGTCAGAAGCAATCGAAGCGATTGTAAAGGTCAAAAGAAAAAATGAATGCAACTTCTTTAAGGATTGTGCCATGGCGATGTGAATCGTTATGGCTTTTTCTTATGCATACATTGCCAGTATGTACCTAAAGTTAAACTGTGGCAACTGTAGCTGTTTTGACTTTCAATCAGATTGTTCTTTCTAGGCGACAATAGTTCATAATATGTCTACTTTCATGGTTTTTATGTGTTTTTTAATGTTAAATTTGTAGTTTTTGCTATATAAAAACAGAGTCAATAGGACTTTTCTACCGTATTATGCACAACTTGCTGATTATCAGAGTGTGCCACAAATTATTATTGCATAGGACTTAAGGAAATTCATATTAAGGATAAAAGTTTGCTAAAAGACACAGGTTTATCTCTGGAAGTACAGATTATAAGCATTTGAAATTTAAAAGTCATGACGAGGATTTGTTGTGTATGGATACCTAATTCTCTTTGATTCTTCAAACAGAACATTTGGATATTTTGAACAGATATAGTAAATGCACCAATTTTTGTATTGGTGCATTTGCTGTTTTAATAGTTATTTTCGGGGACGCATTCATTGCATATCTGTTCTATCTCTTTGCAATATGATGGATATGACTCAGGGGGGCTTGTTATGTCATGATATGATTTGTTTTTATTGCTGTCCGGTAAAAGTCGCGACATTAGCCGCAACATCCTCAAACACCGTCATATATAGTCCATCGACAGAAAGGGGGCTTGGTGGTGGAGGGAAAAAGAAAATAATTTCTTTTGGGTTTATGGCCGGCGCCAAGAAAATGGTGGACTCCGTCCACAAAATAATAATACTCTACCTGTGAGGCGATTACATTTTGCTTGCGGAGCAAGCCATTTTCTATGCGAA
>JAGHSE010000132.1 GCA_018066015.1 Candidatus Colivivens equi | reverse complement strand
GTTTTACCCCTGGGATTCCCCGGGGGATATTTTGTAGAAATGTTTTACCCCTGGGATTCCCCGCGGAATTATATTTATGGCGTTTAACAAGGTTGGCAGGGCTTTCAACGAAGTCGGTCGCTTTCTTTCCATCCTTTCAAAAGTGGAACTAGAGAGTCTTGTCAATCTTATTAAGCGCCATATTTTTTAAGAAAGGAAGTGGCAAAGTGGCCAAGAGAACTGTTAGCGTCAATTCGTCTGATGTTCGAAAAGGTCGACCTGCGTTAACTCCAGAAGCCAGAGAAAACCAACTTATATCTTTGGCAATCGACTTAGTTGAAGAGCGTTTACGAAATGGCACAGCATCATCTCAAGAAACTACTCACTTCTTAAAACTCGGCTCAACAACCGCAAGAATGGAAAAAGAAAAGTTGCGTCTCGAAACAGAGCTCGTAAAGGCTAAAACAAGTCAGATTAACTCATCTGAATCTTCGGAGAAATTATATTCAGAAGCAATCAAAGCATTCCAAAAGTATAGTGGAAGTGTCTCGATTGATGAGGGAAATGCTGATGAAGACTATTAGGACATATTCAGAGTTAATGAAGTTGACCACTTTTGAAGAACGATTTGCATATTTAAAACTAAATAATGGGGTGGGACAAGATACATTCGGATTTGATCGATATTTGAACCAAAACTTTTATCGCTCAAAAGAATGGAAGGCCATACGCAATCGAATCATTGTTCGGGACAATGGATGCGACTTGGGAATAGAAGATTGTCCAATATTTAGTAAAGTAATTATTCATCACATGAATCCAATTCGTGTGGAAGACATACTCGATGTCACGGAGTATTTATGTAATCCGGAATACTTAATATGTGTGTCTCAACAAACGCATAATGCCATACATTATGGAAATGAAGAAATAATCCAAGCAAACAAAATAGTAGAAAGAGAAGCAAATGACACTTGTTTATGGAGGAGATGATAATGAATGAAACCTATTTAATTCACCATGGCATCCTCGGTCAAAAATGGGGTGTCAGACGTTACCAAAATCCGGATGGCTCGTTAACCACAGCCGGTAAGAAGAGATATTCTGAAATGAGTTCTGAAAATCTTAGAAAAGAATTACACAAAAACATTAGGGGTGAAAGAAAGAAACAATACGGTTTCGCTGGACAATTTTTATGGAGCAATACGATCGGGGAAAATTCAAGAAAAGCAATTGATGAACGTAGAAAAGAATTAGATACTCTACAAAAATCAGATGAAACAAAAGCGTACTACAAAAAACTTAATGCGATAAGTAATAAATCGGATTCCGGGAAAATCGATGGAGAAGAATACGATAAGAAATGGAAACAAGCACAGGCTGAATATTTTCAGACTGAAACTGGTAAAAGAATGAGCGCAGCTCAATCAGTTCGAATTGGTGATAAATGGACTAAAGAATATGTGGATGGTTATGGTAAAAACATTACGCTAGCTTATTTGAAGGATCTTGGATTCAACGATGAAGCTGCCGAATTTGTTAGATTGCAGCTCGCAAAAGATTTGAAAGTTCTTGATTAAGAAGGAGATAACAAAATGGCTAAGAAATTTTATAACAGTTTAACAGATGAGAAGAAGATCGAAGACACTGTTGTTGAAGAAGCAACTGTTGTTGAGGAAAAACCTAAAAAGAAACCGACTATCGTCGGATACGTCGCAAACTGCGATAAGGTGAATATTCGTAAGCAGCCGATCAAAGGCGATAACGTCGTCAAGGTTTTAGCTGCCGGAGCCGCTGTTGAGATTAAAGATAGTTACGGCGATTTCTACGAACTTGTAGATGGAACTTATGTAATGAAAGAGTATGTTAACTGCTAAATAAGTCTGAGGAGGATTCAAAATGAATAGTATTCTAACTTCTATTAAGAAACTTCTTGGAATTCCAGAAGAATACGAACAGTTCGACGCCGATCTAATCATGCATGTGAATTCCGTTTTGTTTATCCTCAATCAATTAGGCGTCGGACCACAGTTCACCATTTCATCAAAAGATGAAACATGGCAGGAGTATTTGGGAGAAGAACTCATTGACTACGAAGCTGTAAAATCCTATGTTCATTTGAAGGTAAAATTGTTGTTTGACCCTCCGCAGAGTTCTGCAGTTGCCGAAGCAATTAAAAACATGATTAGCGAATTAGAATACCGACTTTATGTGGTTGCTGAGAATAAACAATAATGGTATAATAAGTTAACTTTCGAAAGGATGGTATAACTTATGAAAACTCACTCTTTAAAATGTAAAGATTGTAATGGAACAATGATCTTGGACGAAAACAAGACAATCATTGCTTGCCCATATTGTGGTTCAAAAGAATTAATCGAAGAAAGTGATGAAGTAAAAATAGAAACAATCAAAGCAAATAAAGAAATAGAAATGCAAAAAGAAGCGTTTCGTGCTATGGAATCAGAAGATAAGCGAGATACTTTAATGATTGCAGGCATGATGATTTTGCTTGCTATTTCATGTGTAATTTTTGAACTAATAAGCTAACAATCGAGAAAGGAAAATTCAAAATGGCATTGTCAAATACTGCCGTACCTAAATACTACGGTCAGTTTAGACAGGCCGTAATCAATGGTGAAATCCCTGTGAATAGAGAAGTAGCCATGGAAATGAATCGAATAGATGATCTCATCGCAAACCCCGGAGTTTGGTATGATGAAGATGCCGTAGAAGGTTGGATTGCTTTCTGTGAGAATGAATTAACGCTTACAGATGGATCTGACCTTCATTTATTAGATAGCTTCAAACTTTGGGGCGAGCAGATATTTGGTTGGTATTACTTTGTCGAAAGACAAGTTTACGAACCTGATGAACATGGTGGTGGTCACTATGTCCGTAAGACAATCAAAAAACGATTAATCAATAAACAGTATCTAATTGTAGCTCGAGGAGCTGCGAAATCTCAGTATGAATCCTACATCCACAACTATTATTTAAACATCGATACATCCACAACACATCAAGTTCATACTTCACCCACCATGAAACAGTCAGAAGAGGTTCTTTCGCCGATACGCACAAGTATCGCTAGAGCGAGAGGACCTCTTTTTAAGTTTCTAACTGAGGGTTCCATTAATAACACAACCGGTTCGAAAGCTAATCGCCAGAAATTGGTTGCTACAAAAAAAGGTATTGAAAATTTCTTAACCGGTTCTTTGTTGGAAATTAGACCAATGACAATTGACAAATTACAAGGTTTAAATTCCAGAATTAATACAGTTGATGAATGGCTCTCTGGTGATGTTAGAGAAGATGTAATCGGTGCTTTGGAACAGGGCGCTTCTAAGAACGATGACTATTTGATAATTGCAGTTAGTTCGGAAGGAACTGTTCGAAATGGCAGTGGTGACACAATCAAAATGGAGTTGATGGACATCTTAAAAGGTGATTATGTCAACCCGCATGTATCCATATGGTGGTATAAATTAGATTCTATCGATGAAGTTCCAAATGCTGATATGTGGCTTAAGGCTAATCCGAATATTGGAAAAACTGTAAGTTATGAAACGTATCAATTGGATGTAGAAAGAGCTGAAAAAGCACCTTCTACCAGAAACGATATTTTAGCAAAACGATTTGGCTTACCGATGGAAGGCTATACCTATTACTTCACTTATGAAGAAACCCTTCCGCATAGTCGTAGAGATTTTTGGCAAATGCCCTGTGCTATGGGCGCTGATTTATCTCAAGGCGATGACTTCTGTGCATTCACATTTCTATTTCCCCTTGCAAGAGGAGCTTTTGGTGTTAAGACAAGAGCTTATATTTCTGAACTTACTCTTATGAAATTACCCGCAGCAATGAGAATTAAATATGACCAATTCATCAACGAGGGTTCTTTGATGGTTATGCCCGGAACGGTTCTCGATATGATTCAAGTGTATGAGGATTTAGATCAGCTGATTACAGAATGCGGTTATGATGTTCGTTGTTTTGGATTTGACCCATATAACGCTAAAGATTTTGTGGAGAGATGGGTTCAAGAAAATGGACCGTTTGGTGTCGAGAAAGTTATTCAGGGTGCTAAGACCGAATCAGTACCTTTGGGTGAACTGAAGAAATTAGCAGAAGAAAGAATGCTCATGTTTGATGAAGAACTCATGACTTTTTGTATGGGTAACTGTATCACTTTAGAAGACACAAACGGTAATCGCAAATTGTGGAAAAAAAGATACGAAGCAAAGATTGACTGTGTAGCGGCGATGATGGATGCGTACGTGGCTTATAAGCTCAATCGTGATGCCTTCGAGTAAGGAGTGAAACATGAATGAATTTTATTTGGAACACCATGGTATCCTAGGTCAGAAATGGGGCGTCCGTAGATTTCAAAATCCTGATGGAACTTGGACGGAAGCTGGGAAAGAACGATATGGCGACATAAGTAAAATGTCTGCCAAAGAATACCAGAATTTGGGTATAGAAAAAAGAACCTCAATCGCTCAAGAACACGGTGTGAAAGCAATGCAACAATATGAAAAGATCGATGATAAATATGGAGAATTGATTATTGAAGCTTTGACGAATAACGATCAAGATGAAGTGTTTAGATTATACGATGAATACCTGAAAGAGGTTAATGATAAAGTAACAAAACCTTTATATGATGCCGGATATGACTGGGTATACCATGGTGGAGGTACTGATGTTTTAACTCTTCAATTCGGTAAAGAATTGGAAAATTCGGAGCAAACGCGTTGGGGAGAACGATATGTGGATGATTTCATGATTGACAGTGGCGACATGAAAATCTACGAAACCGAAATCGGTAAGAAATCAGAATCTGTTGTTTCTAATCAGAAATCCAAGAAAACATCCGGAAACATTCAGGATGTAGATCATAAAACTCAAAAACCAAACTACAAGAATGATGATGGAACTTTTACCAAGGATGGTAAAGATCGAATAATTCAAGACATGTCCCAAGAAGATAAAAAAGTAATCAGCGATAAATTTGATGCTTATAATACAGCTTTATCTCGATATTTGAAAGATCGAGATAATGAACAATACGAAGACGAATGGGTATCTACATACAAGGATTATAAAGCAGAATGTAAAAGAATTGCCAAAGATTTGATTAAACAACATAAAGATTCAAATAGTTCAAAAAGTTCGAAATATTTAGATTCAAGCATGAGCGATATTGCTGATGGTATTGATTCTATATTGATTTTAGATTTGTTGAAATAAAAAGGAGGTATTCAAAATGAGCGGATATTTAATTCATAGAGACCATAAATACATCAAGAGAGAATGGAAGCATGGTCATTGGAGCTATGAGTACGATACAGCTGGCGGCAAAAATTTGGGTACCGAAAAGAAAACCATTACTGCTGAAAAAAATGGTGATGGAGCCAAAGCTTATTTGAATTACAACAACGATCCGGATGGTTTTAGCGACAAAAAAGGAGTCGCATACGATAAGCGAGGACAATTGTATTTATTTGATACTACTGATTCGACTTATTGGGATAACGATGAAGATGTAGAAGGATTGAATAAAAATTTTGGAGTTCTCTCTGTTGAATACGCGGAAGACGGAGTTCGATACATTCTCGACACAAAAGTTTTAAAAGAAACGGTTAATTCAATGTTACCCAAAGCAAGCAATGGTAAAAAGCTTTTGTTGTCGTTACTAAAAAAGAAATAGGAGAAATTTCAAAATGAACAATACATATTTACAACGTCATGGAATCCTCGGACAGAAATGGGGAATAAGACGTTATCAGAATGAAGATGGTTCTTTAACTCCCGCCGGAAAGAAGCGATATGGCACAGAAGAAATTTTCAATAAACATTTAGAATATAAAAAAGCTCAAGAGGATTCTCAACATAGTTATCGAGTTATGCAAAGAAAAGCAAATCTTGTTTCAAAGATTACTAAAAAAGGAAAACGAGAATACGCTGAAGCATATGAGCAATATGTAAACGATGCTCACAAAGAACTGCAGCTTCGGAAAGAGTATAAAAAACTCTTAGAAGAGGGAAATATGAAAATCACAAAAGATGCTAATCTTAGTTTGAGTGCTCTAAATGAACAAGACAGGATTGTGGGTGAGAAATTTGTTAGAGGAGCAATGATCATGAATCTAATATTAAAGACTGCAAAAAAGAAATAGGAGGATTCAAAATGAATAACATTTATTTACAACATCATGGAATCCTTGGGCAAAAATGGGGTGTTAGACGTTATCAGAATGAAGATGGAACCCTCACAGAAGAAGGTAGAAAAAGATATGGTTCTTTAGAGTCTTTTAATGCTGAACAAATTAAAAAGAAAAAGACTTTAAAAAAAATAGCAATTGGTACTGCTAGCGCATTAGCTGTTGCTGGGGCGGCTTACGGTATACATAAAGCGACTACTAGAGAATATTATGATTTCAATACTGGAAAGACTGTTAGGAAATTTGACCCCAGAGTTTTAGAGTCAGTAAATGGTCTTCTTGAAAACTTTGAAACTCAAAAAATTAAAGATTTCATCGATGCAAATAAGGATACAGTATCAAAAAAAGCAAAAGAAAAAGCTTTGAAAGTTGGTGAAAAAATGGTTGACGCCGCAATAGTTTCAATTGGTGGAATAGCCGTTTCAAAAATTGCCAAAAAATTGGAATCAAAAGATTCGGATAGTCAAGTTTCTAAAGATGTAAATAAGGTTGTATCAGACACCGTCACCGCTGGAATTAAAACTTTGACAAATAGTAATTCTAATGGAAAAAATAATAATTCTGGAAACTCGAAAGGCGGAAATGTCGGAAAAGAAATCAGCGACAGAATTGGTCCACCAGTTGGCGGAAGAATAGATGTAAATCAAGACGGAGTTAGTGAAAAATGGCGGGCCTTGTTTAAAACTCCTTCTGGAGAAAATAGAAAAGATGAACAACGTACCAACATCAAAGCTATGAGAAATGCGGGATATAGCATAGAACAAATTCAGCAATATTTAGATGATGTGGACGCTGGAATCATTAAACATTTGGATGATTATTCCAAGGTTTATATCGGTACTAATTTTGTTATAAAGAAATCTTTGTAAAATGAGTTTCTAATACCTGGCCAGGTTTAGATAAATCCTACTTAAGATAAAACGACAAATTGTCAAAAAATTATATTTATAGGAGGATTTAACTATGGAATACGCTAGTAATGGCAAAGGTAACTTAGGAGTAACTCTTGGTGCTATCGGCACAGGTTTGGGGGTATTGAATGGCGGAGCTGGATTGCTCAATCTTGGAGGCGGAATGACAGTTGGAAACACCAACATGATTGATTCTCGTTACGCAACGAAAGAGGATTTGAACATGTCTATCGCACTTGCTCAGAAAGATTCTGAGATTGCTTTGTTGAAATCCGAACAGAATACTGAGATTAAGATTGCTGATGTATATGAGAGAGTGATGACTCGTGTAAATCAGGATAGACGAGACCAGGATTCTTGGAATGCTAGTCAGTCTGTCGCTAATGCTCAGATGTCTGCAGCAATCGCTACAAATGCAGCAAGTATCGCTAGTCTTCAGAATTGTTGTGATAAGATTACTCAGATTAAGATTCCAAATAGTGCTGTATGTCCCGGTTGGGGAGCGGTTACAATCACACCCGCAAACGGAACTACTACCGCATAAGTCTATTATGTAAAATTCAAAATGGAGGGCTCGAGATTCGTCTCGGGCTCTCTTATTTTAGTGGAGGAATAGATTTATGGTGAATCAAGAGCAATTTATGAATGGTATTCTTTCCTATATTGATGCGGAAATAATGCCTTCTTTACCAACAGCCGGTAAATGGGAATTGGGAACTCTAATTTTGTTAGGTTCCACAAAATACAACGAAATTTTCAAGCAAGTTGCTTCTAATTCATTGTTACAGTCTTTGGAAGTTGTTAGCCCAGATGGAAAAATTGATGTTGAAACTCTTGCTTATGCACTAAAGAAAAGTGCTGAGAAATACGGCGGCTTAGAAGTATCTATGCCGTTCGTAGGTGTTATGAAATTCTCAGCAGATGATGTTGAAAAAGTAAAACGACACATACTCGGAGGTGCTAAGAATGGTAACAACTGAAGAATTTTGGAAATCAATCAAGGAAGCTCATGTGGAAGAATTAGAAGATCACAAAGGATACATGCATCTCGCTTCCCTTGCAAACGACGAACACATGCATGATGTTGCTGGAATTTTAAAAGACATCGCGCATGAGGAAGAAACACATGCTCAAATCCTTTCTCATATTTTGGACGAAATGGAGGAGTAAAAATGTTAGAGATACATTTTAAAGAAGCGGATGCGGTAGATGGAAGTCCTTTGGAAATCGAAGAAGTGTTGAATTCCAACGATAACATGTCTTTAAATGCAAATGTGATTACACATTTGAGCGCTGGAATATATGAAGTGGCCGGAATGGTTACACTTCAAGCAACTGCTGTGTCGAATGTTGGGGTTTCCTTATATACCAATGATGAGAAACAAGGAAACGACGATCATTTTTTGGCAGCTGCGATTGGAGAAATATTAACAATTCCTTTTTACACCGTGATTGAAATTACCCCAGCAGAAAATGGAGAGTTTGCTAAATCAGAATTTCGTTCGATGGGTAACCCTAAAGTGCTTGCTGGAACTATTTCAGTTAAGAAAATTGTATAGTCATTTTGGCTTATCGCTGTGCCATTAAACAGCGATTTTTTTTGTTCAAAATTCAAAATGGAGGTAACAAAATGTCCAAACTTACAGATCGTCTTTCGCATGCTTGGAATGCATTTATGAACAAAGATCCGACCCCGGATTATAGCAGTCGTGGTTATTCATATCGACCCGACCGACCAAGATTAACACGAGGGAATGAAAGATCGATTGTTACTTCTGTATATAATCGCATAGCTATGGATGCAGCATCTATCGAAATTAAACATATTCGATTGGATGATAACAATAGATTCAAAGAAGAGATGAAATCGCCTTTGAATGATTGTTTGACATTGAGTCCAAATCTGGATCAGACAGCAAGAGCATTCTTCCAAGATGTAGTTATGTCTTTGTTGGATGAAGGGTGCGTTGCAATCGTTCCTGTTGATACGGACACAAATCCGAACATTCAAAATGCATTTGACATTTTGTCCATGAGAACTGGACGAATTGTTGAATGGCATCCTGATTACGTTAAGGTGAATGTTTACAATGAGAAAACGGGCTCCAAGCAGGAGATTAATGTACTGAAGAAAAACTGTGTAATTGTTGAAAACCCGCTTTATTCGGTAATGAATGAGCCAAATTCGACAATGCAGAGATTAATTCGAAAATTGAATTTGTTAGATGCTGTGGATGAACAGAGCAGTGCTGGAAAACTGGATTTGATTATTCAGTTACCTTATGTGATTAAGACTCCGGCTAGACGACAGCAGGCAGAACAACGTCGAAAAGACATTGAAGAACAGTTAGCTGGCTCTAAATACGGAATCGCTTACACAGACGGAACAGAGCATATAACTCAGTTAAACCGTTCTTTGGAAAACAATCTTATGAGTCAGATTGAATACCTTACGAACCTTCTATACAGTCAACTGGGAATCACCCAAGGCGTGTTGGATGGAACGGCTGACGAAAGAACGATGTTGAACTACTACAATCGAACTATTGAACCGATTATGTCTTCTATCGTTGATGAAATGAAACGAAAATTCTTGACTAAAACAGCAAGAACACAAGGACAATCCATCATGTATTTTAGAGATCCTTTCAGATTAGTTCCGATTAATGACATTGCAAATATTGCGGACACATTCACTCGAAATGAAATCATGTCTTCGAATGAGATTCGTCAGTTGATTGGAATGAAACCTTCTGACGACCCGAAAGCGGATGAATTAATCAACAGTAACATTAATCAGGCTCGTGATGAGGAAGCTTTAGAAGGCGAGGTGCCTCCCTAGCGAAGAGGGGATGACACAAGAAGAATACGATTCGGCCATGGGTGATTTAGATGCATTAGATTCGGAGTTGGATAATTTGGAATCGGAATTGGGTGATGACGAATCGGACGAATTGGATGAAGCACTTTCTAAAATCAAAATCAATTCTGGAAGTTTAGCACATTATGCTAGCGAATATTACGATCCGGTAAAGGCTCATGAATACTATATGAAAAATCGTCAGCTAAAAGGTCGTTCTACTTCTACAAAGTTAAATGAAGAAGGACGAAAAGTTGCGTCGTATGTAAAAAAACAGATTTCGGAAGAAAGAAAAAATAAGGTTGCATCTGATAGAGCAGCCACTGATTCACAAATAACAAGTTTAAGAAATCAAACACAATCCGAAATCCAAAAACATTCTGTTGCTTTGCAAAAGAGAATCGAATTTATTCGTTCCAGATTACAATCGATGAGCGGAAAAGACAAGATTATCGAAAGAGCAAAACTTCAGGTTGAGATCGATTCGATGCGAAAAGAAAATGCGGAGAAAAGAGCAAAATTGCAAGCGGAATTCAAAGGCTCTAGCGACAAATTGAGAAAAGCTCATTCAGAAACTTCTTCTTCATTGAAAGAAGAGGCGGATGCTAAATACGAATCCGAACTTTCAAAGATTAGAAGTGAAGGTCGGTATCAAAAAGTATCTAAAAGGAAAAAGAAATAGGGAGGAAATTCAAAATGGCAAAGACCTATGATTTTAGTGGTTGGGCCACCAGAAATGATTTGAAATGTTCTGATGGTCGTACTATTAGACATGGCGCCTTCAAAGATTGTGATGGTCTTGAAGTGCCTTTGGTTTGGAATCACGCACATAATGAACCGGATAATGTTCTTGGACACGCCCTTCTCGAAAATCGAGACGAGGGCGTTTATTGTTATGGAACATTTAATGATACGTCATCTGGACAGGTGGCAAAGGTATTGGTTCAGCACGGCGATATCAAAGCATTATCGATATATGCAAACCAGCTTAAACAGTCTGCTAACAGAGATGTTATGCATGGAGTTATTCGAGAAGTTAGCTTAGTTCACGCCGGAGCTAATCCCGGAGCATTTATTGATACAGTAATCGCTCACTCCGACGATTACGATGAAGAAGCGGTTATTTATACCGGAGAAGATTTGGTTCTTAAGCATTCTGAAGATGAATCTGAGATCAAAAATGACACAGATGACGAAGAGGAAATGCTCGAACATAAAGATGATGAAGACAAGGAGAATAACAAAATGGCAGAAAAAGAAAAGACTGTTGGTGATGTATTTAATGAACTCACCGAAGAACAGAAAACTGTTGTATATGCCCTGATTGGTCAGGCACTTGAAGGTAAAAATAAGGAGGATGCTAACATGAAGCACAATGTATTTGAAAATGATCAGTATAATGACGATGAAATGATTCACGCAGCTATGGAGACCATCATTGCAGATGGTAAGAGATGTGGTTCTTTGAAGGAGAGTTTCTTGCAGCACGCAGATGAGTATGGTATCAAGGACATCGATTGGTTGTTCCCTGATGCTAAGAACCTTACTGATAAGCCCGGTTTCATCAAGAGAAATCCCGATGCTTGGGTTGATGTTGTAATGAATGGTGTTCATCATACTCCTTTCAGCAGAATCAAAATGATGTTCGCTGATTTGCGTGAGGATGAGGCTCGTGCAAAGGGTTATGCTAAGAAAGCACAGCTTAAGAAAGAGGAAGTATTCGGTTTGATTAAGAGAACCGTAGATCCCACCACCATTTATAAGAAGCAGAAGCTTGATCGCGATGATATTATCGATATTACCGATTTCGATGTTGTTTCTTGGTTGAAGGGTGAGATGAGAATGATGCTCGACGAGGAAATCGCTAGAGCAATTCTTTTCGGTGATGGCAGAACTGCTTTGGATGCTGATAAGATCGATTCCACAAAGATTATCCCTATCGTTGCAGATGCTGCACTTTACACCATTAATGCAACCGCTGCTACCAATAGCGCAAAGGATCTTATCGCAGCTGCTGTTCGCGGACAGAACGATTACGAGGGTTCTGGCAACACCACTATGTTCGTAGCAAACTCCACTGTAACTGAGATGCTTCTTATCGAAGATACCAATCAGCACAGACTTTACAAGGATATGCATGAATTGGCTCTTGCTTGTTCCGTAAACAAGATTGTAAAGGTTCCTGATAGCATTGTTCCCGAAGGTGTTGCTGCTGTAATCGTAGACTTGAACGATTACAATGTTGGTGCCGATAAGGGCGGTTCCGTAAACATGTTCGATGACTTCGATATCGATTACAACCAGCAGAAGTATTTGATTGAGACCAGATGTTCTGGTGCTTTGACCAAGCCTTTCTCTGCAATTGTAATTAAGAAGGCTGACGCTGAAGCTCAGGGCTAATTATTAAAGGAGAAAATTCAAAATGAGGTATGCGGGAAAAATGGGATTCATTAAAACAGTCGATAGAGGCAATGGGTTGTGGGAACCGGAAGTTGTTGAGCGAACCTACATTGGCGACGTTATTCGAAACACAGCCAGATGGCAAGCCAACAACGAATCGACCAACGATAACATTGTAATCAATAATCAATTGAGTATTCTCGTTGACCCGTATGCCTTAGAGAATTTTCAATATATGAAATATATCGAATGGATGGGGTCGTTATGGAATATTGAGTCTGTCGAAATTAACTATCCACGAGTTGTTATTTCAATCGGAGGTGTATACAATGGCGAGCAGAATTGACTTGCAAAATCTTCTTGAAGATATTTTGGGAAGTAAGAATGTGTATTTTCAACCTCCAGAATCTTTGAGAATGGTATTTCCGTGTATACGATATGAGTATGCCGATTTGGATACAAAATATGCGGATAACAAACCTTATACTCATGAAATTGCGTATAGAATTACGTACATTGATAAAAACCCAGATTCCACGACATGGTTAAAAATTGCCGATTTACCAAAATGTAAATTCGGTAAACCATACAAAGCGGATGGAATGTATCATTGGGTTTTTAGTATTTATTATTAAGGAGGAAATTCAAAATGGCTAAATTAAAATGGGATCAGCCCGGTGAAAAACTTTATGAAACTGGTGTTGAAAAAGGTGTATTGTTCCCTGTTGACGCTAAGGGTAATTACCCTAAGGGTGTTGCTTGGAATGGTTTGTCCAGCGTAACCGAAAGTCCTTCCGGTGCAGAAGCAACCGCTGTTTACGCAGACAATAAGAAATATTTGAATCTCGTATCTGCAGAGGAATTGGGCGGAACTATCGAGGCTTATATGTTCCCCGATGAATTTGCAGTTTGCGATGGTTCTAAGGAACTTGCTCCTGGTGTGTATGCGGGACAGCAGAATCGTAAGGCTTTTGGCCTTGCTTACATGACTTTGCTTGGTAATGATACTTTGGGAACCGATTACGGTTATAAACTTCACATCATCTACAATGCACTTGCTTCTCCTTCTGAGAAAGCGTACAGCACTGTAAACGATAGCCCTGAAGCAATGACTTTGAGCTGGGAATTCAACACCACTCCTGTAGAAAGCGGCATCGATAATGTTAAAGTACTTTCTAGTATTACTGTTGATAGCACTAAATTTACAGAAACTACAAAAGCAAATCTTGCCGAGTTAGAGAAAGCTCTCTTCGGTGATGCTGAATTCGACCCTTTCCTTCCGACTCCTGAGCAGATTGTTGCTTTGTTGGACGGTAGTAAGAAAGCAGCTGAGCTTGCTCCCAAGGATGACGAGCAGATTGCTGGTTAATTAAATATTGATTTTTGCGGGCGCTAGTAAATACTACTGGCGTCCTTTTTTAAGAAAGGAGAAAACACAATGTTAAAGAAAACAATTACTTATAAGGACTTTGATGGTAACGAAAGAACCGAAGATTTTTATTTTCACATTAGCGAAGCAGAAGCAATCAAAATGGAACTCGGAAAAAGTGGTGGATTAAGCGCTAGAATTAATCAGATTATTTCCGCACAGGATGTTCCTGAAATCATGGAAGTATTTGAGGATTTGATTAAGAAATCTTACGGTGTAAAAAGTTTGGATGGAAGAGAGTTTATTAAATCGGAAGAATTATATCGCTCTTTTGCTCAGACAAATGCGTATTCTAAGTTCTTTATGGAGTTGTGCACGGAAGAAGGAGCAGCAGCCGATTTCGTAAATGCAATTCTTCCGAATGGCGGGGCAGTGATTACAGAAAACAAATAATTAAAACGAAAGGGAGATCTTATGTTAAAAATTGTCATACCTCCGGCTGAACTTTGGGATGAGAAAAACCATCAGTTTTTATATACCAAAGAACACCATTTAACTTTGGAACATTCGTTGGTCTCCCTTTCAAAATGGGAATCAAAATGGCATAAACCATTTTTGAGTAAAGAACCTAAAACACATGAGGAAACGGTTGATTACATTAAATGTATGACCCTCACACAAAACGTAGACGATTCAATCTATACGTATTTGACAAATAAAAACATAACCGAGATTAATGAATACATCGAAGATTCGATGACCGCTACATGGTTTGGTAAAGGCGATGATAAAAGTAACAAAATCAATAATCGACCGATTACGAGTGAACTCATCTATTATTGGATGGTTGCGTTACAAATACCTTTTGAATGTCAGAAATGGCATTTAAATCGTCTTATTACATTAATCAAGGTTTGCAACGAAGAAAATAAACAGCCGAAAAGCATGAACAAAAGGGACTTGTATAAAAGAAATGCTGCGATGAATGCTGCTCGAAGAAGCAAGAACCATTCAAAAGGGTGATTAGATGAAAATTGTATTTAAAGAAACAGGTAATTTCAAAAAATTTGATCGCTATATGGAACATTTGTTGAATTTAGCAAAACTCGGCAGTTTAGATAAATATGGAAAAATGGGCGTTGAAGCTTTAAAGAAAAACACTCCTCGAGATAGCGGAGACACCGCAGAATCTTGGGGATATGTAATCGAACGCTCTCACCATGATGTCAAAATAGTTTTTACCAATAGTAATGTTAAAAATGGAGTAAACATTGCTGTTATTCTACAATACGGTCACGCCACTAGAAACGGCGGTTGGGTTGAAGGTGTTGATTATATTAATCCGTCGTTGCAACCCGTGTTTGAAAAGATACTAAATGATTTAGAAAAGGAGGTTAAGAAAACATGATTACAACAGTTGAAAACAAAATTGTTGAAATGCAGTTTAAAGCAGAATCGTTTGGACGAAATGTCAAAGATACGATCAAAATGATTGACCTTTTAAAAAACTCTCTTAACTTTGGAAAAGCAACGAAAGGATTGGACGATGTAGAGAGTGGTTTTTCTAAATTAAATAGAACGGCAAAAGGAATTAATTTTAGCAACATTTCTGACGGATTAGAAACAATCACTAGCAAATTTAGGATTTCAGATATCGTTGCTTTTACATTTTTTCAAAATCTTACTAATTCGGCATTAGATGCCGGAAAAAAACTTGTAAAATCGCTGTCCGTCGATCAGATTACGGCCGGATGGTCAAAATATGAAGCCATGACAACCTCGGTTCAGACTATTATGTCTGCAACTGAAAAAACATGGGAATCATATTCCGAATCAATCGGATATGCCGGAACACAAATGGAATACGTTAGTTCCGAACTAGCCAAATTAAACTGGTTTTCCGATGAAACTTCTTATAGTTTAACTGATATGACCGATAATATCGGAAAATTTACAAGCAATGGAATAGCTTTAAATGACGCTGTTGTTGCTATGGAAGGTATTGCCGTTTGGGCTGCGAAATCTGGACAGAATTCAACAAATGCAGCAAGAGCCATGTATAACCTTGCTCAAGCATTATCTGCTGATGCTGTTCAGGTTAAAGACTGGATGTCAATCGAAAACGCCAATATGGCAACAGTCGAATTCAAAGAAACCGTACTTGAAGCCGCTGCTGAATTGGGGGTTTTGAAAAAGACTTCCGATGGATTGTTCAAATTAGATGGCGACGAAATCAATGTTGAAAACTTTAGAGAGACATTAAAAGATAAATGGTTTAATTCTGAAGTTTTAATGAAAACGCTGAACGAATATGGAAAAGCTGCTACATACTTAAGCGGTATTTCGGATAAATACGGTGTTACAGCAACGGGATTCCTTGGCGTTTTAGAAGATTACAATTCTGGAGTTATTACTTTAGAAGAAGCTTCAGAAGAATTAGAAATTAAAGCATCTTCATTGGAACCGATATTTAAAACGCTTAATTCGGAAGAATATGCATTAAGTTTATCAGCCTTTAAAGCTGCTCAGGAAACAAAAACATTTAAAGAATCCATTGAAGCAACTAAAGATGCAGTATCTACCGGTTGGATGAAATCATTTGAATTTATATTTGGTAATTATGAAGAATCAAAAGCATTTTGGTCGGAATTTACCGAACGATTATGGGATATTTTTGCTGCTTCTGGAGAAGTTAGAAATCGAATTTTGTCTATTTGGAAAGATGAAGGCGGAAGAGATCGATTTGTTGAGTCGTTGTGGAATATTTGGGATGCTTTAGATAACATTAAATCAATTGGTGTTAATGCTTTAGAAATAGTGTTTGGCAAAAAAACCATCGATAATTATGTTTACCATTTAACACTTCTTACAAAAAAATTCCAAAATTTTTCAAAATCACTACTTTCCTTTAGCGAAGATAGCGATGGAAAAATTTTTAACACTTTTTTAAAACTTTTCAATATTGTTAAAAAGATTGGAAGCGTGTTTGATGGATTTGGTAAGGGTTTCAAAAAAGGGTTTGGCGGAATTGGCCAAGAATTAATTTCGCTCGGCGAAACCATTGCAAAAGGATTTAATAAAATTCTTATTAGCAAGAATGTGTACGAATTCCTTTCAAAAACAAAAGATGTTTTTTATGAATTAGGATTTGCTTTTGGAAGATTTATAAAAACATTTGTGCATGAC
>JAGHSE010000245.1 GCA_018066015.1 Candidatus Colivivens equi | reverse complement strand
TGATTAAGTTATCTCATTTTTTAACAACAGCTATTTTAACATCCATGGCTATACTATCAACTGGATGCAGCCAATCAAACTCGACAAATTCATCAAACAAAACATTTGATGCAAACGACGAACATATTTCAATCAGCGGACGAGTTGTAAATGAAAACGGAAAAGCCCAATGGTCATATCCAGGTGTAAAGATTTCTACTAGATTCAAAGGATCTAAGATCACGATGATGGCCAAGCCAAACTGTGGATATTTCTGGGTGGAAGGCGACGGAATTGAGCGAAGAAAGATCGAAATTCCAGAAACAGGAGAAGTGGTTTTGGCAGACAGTCTTGATAAAAACGTGGAAAGAAATATCAAACTTGTTTACTGCGACGAAGGACACGAATTACAGCCAGAATTCTATGGTTTTGCCACAGATGGAGAGCTGGTTAAATCAGATGCTTTAGAGAAGAAAACAAAGTTCTATTTTATCGGCAATTCCATCACTTGCGGATATGGTGTGGATGGAGACAGAAGCCAGACATTCAACTATGCAACTGAAGATTTCACTAAGACCTTCGCCTACCAGATTTCGGAAAAATACAACGCTGAATATATAGTGTTTGCAAAATCAGGTTATGGAATGTACCGTAATTATGGCGATGTGAAAGAAGGAAGTGCCGTCAACATGAGCACACTCTACGACTATACCCTATTCACTGACACCACTTACAAATGGGATCACAGCAGTGTCAACGCTGACGTTGTATTCATTAACCTTGGTACAAACGATACTAGTTTGGACAACTATGATTTGCAGAAATTCAAAACCGCTGCACAAAAATTTGTGGCAAGAGTCAGAGAGACCAATCCACAGAGCAAACTTGTGTTGGTGACAGGTCCGATGATGCACGACAAAGCATTGTCAGACGTAATGATGACACTTGACGAAATTGCCTTTGAAATGGTCAAGAGTGGAGACGACAAAGTGTTCCGCTTCAACTTCACGCCAGACGACGGCAAATTCGGTTGGGGTACAGACTGGCATCCAAGCGCAGAGAAGCAGAACGACATGACGAAGGAGCTATTGGAGTTCATGGAAAAGCATAAGATTGTTGAGTAAATATCAGGTTATTAATGAAATTTATCCAAAATGAGGATTGTTAAGGGCGGAACGCCCTAACCCCTTTCAACTCGCGAGCCCGTAGGGCGAGCGTATGAAATATAAGCATATTTGAACTACTCATTTATAAAATACATACAGAATATGAAACAAATTATATTTTTCGTATTATTAGCACTTGATTTTTTTGCAAAGGTTTATGCTCAAATAGATACAATTTACTATAACAACGAAGGACAAGAAGTACATCAAGCATTATCTGATTATCAACGCATTGCTGTTTGCGACTCGAATAACTATTATCATTTTATTGATAGAAATCTAACTGGCAATAAATTGGCTAATGGAAGTTATATAAAAACCCCAAAAGGAATAGAGTTAGAAGGAACCTTAAAAACATATTCACCTGACGGAAAAACTAAAACTGAACATAATTACAAAAAAGGAAAACTAGATGGAGAGCAATATGAATATGACGGAAATGGAGGCAAAATAATCAAGCATTATAAAGACGGAGTAGTTCAAGGCAACTATTATTTCCACATAACAGCAGAAGGAAACAAAACCAAATTTTCTACAAAAGATGACAAAATGATATGGGAAAGCCCCAATCCTGATAGTCGTAAAGAGCAGTTCATTCAAGGAACAAACTGGGAATACTACATAGCAAATAACATAGTATTAAATGCGACATGTACCATCATCAATGAATATGGAAAATGGTTTAGAATAGATTTATGTATCACAAATGGCACAAATGAAGTATTAGACTTAGATCCATCAGCAATGTTTAAAAATACCATAGATGGCATAAATCATCGTCCCTCATGGGATTATGAAGTATATATGAAAAAAGTCCGTAGACAACAAAATTGGGAAGCTGCATTGATAGGATTTTCAGCAGGTATAAACGCATATAATGCTTCATATTCAACAAGTACAATAACAACTACAACTTATAACCAAGGGTATAGCTATACTAATTTTTCAACAGTACAAACATATAATCCTGCAGGTGCAGTATATGCAAACACACAAAACCTAATATTATTCTCCCAATTAGATATGGAACAAAAGGCATCAAATGCACAAATATGTAATAATTATCTTAGGAGAACCACGCTCTACCCTGGCGATACAATTAATGGTTATGTTTTAGTAGAAAGAACAAAAAAAGATAAAAACATTGAGGTATTCGTAAATATCAATGGAGCGGAATATCAATTTAATTGGTTTGTACAAAAATAGGCAATTATATACGAGTTGTCCAACACACGCTTTTTCTTTATACACTCGTCCTACGGACTCGCGTTGGTGGAGTGGTTAGGGCGTTCCGCCCTTAACAATCCTCATTTTGGACAACTGCTATATAATCTCCAATAAAAATCCACATTTCTCGCAAGAGAGATGTGGATTTAATATTTCTTCATTGACAGGAATCCCCACCAAGCCCAATGCTTTCGTTTCTTCAAATAATGTGGATTAAACTGATGGCAATAAGCCTCTCGTTCAAATGAAATGCGACGATAGGCAACGTGGGAATTACGGTATTTAACCAGCCACACCAACCACTCTATCACATACCATAGATAAAACGGAATGAACAGCATCTCCTTCATCTGTGCGGAATGAATTGACTCATGGTTGATAAGCACAGTATTTACTCTCGCCTCCTTACGCACAAAAAGCAGCGTAAAAAGGTTGATGGCGGCAAAACCCTTCGTCGGCAGAATACTGTTTTTGATTATCAACATACGCGTCTACAAAATAAACCCGCAATCTTTGCAGATAGGATTTACAATCTCATTTCTCGCAAAAGCCTGCTTCATCTCCACAGCTTCCTGACAATTAATTATATCATCCAAAGGAGTTGTAAAGACGTTACCAAATACCATATCACCGTTTGCATCCAAACAACATGGCACAACACTTCCGTCGCAAAGAATAGCTATATGATCACGCAACGCATAGCACTTCTTGTGTTGCAAATCCAATTTCTTTTGCCCTGGCCACGAAAATCTCGCCGCATTCTGCAAGAATATATGATCCTGAATCTTCACATTGCGCGACGTCGTATCCTCAATCTGCGTAGAAAAATACGAATTGATAGCATCCTTACAATAATCATTGAAATCGGAAGCACCGTCGGCACCATTATTCCAAAGACGGAAACTGAAATATGTATATTCGGAATATCTCTTGGCAAACGAAAATACGTTATTCATCTTATCCTTCCATTGCTCCGAAGGAATATTCTCCGCATACGCATGAATAGAGACGTTGCACTGACGCACCAACTTATCCGAAAACACCTGTTCCACCTTCTCCAACATCGAACCGTTAGTGGTAAGATTCACATGGAACCCCTGTTCAGCGGCCATCTTCACCAATTCACAAAATTGTGGATGAAGAGTTGGTTCGCCTAAGACATGAAGATAGATATATTCAGTATAGGGGCGGATATAAAAAAGTATCGCCGAAAATTCTTCCGGCGACATAAACTTTTTCTTTCTCTGAGAAGACTGACAGAAACTACATTTGAAATTGCAGACGTTAGTCAACTCTATGTAGATTTTTTTGAATCTCAACTCTTAACTATTATGGATTGTACTCCAAGATACCAGTGTTGTAACGAGAACGTAGAGCCTTGATATACTGGAATTTATAACCGATTGTTGCCATAAACACCATATTCTGGCAAGAAGTGAAACCTCTTTGAGCACCGATCTGCCAATACAAACCATTGATTGGATCTTTCATCATCTCATACATAACCTTAACAGACAAACCGTAGTCGAACTGGTCTGGAATCCAATCCTTAGTCTGCTCGATATCTGCATACCAGTTTTCCTTAAATACAGACTCATCAGCGAAAGTTCCCTCATCCAAAGTCTTGCCTCCAACGTATCCTGTGACATACATACCAAGACTTGGAACGATTCTACCAGGACCCTTATAAATAGAGTACATGACATCGATAGGAAGTTTGAAACCTACAGCGCCAACCTTTACATCTTTAGCGACTCCAGGCTTACCTGAATCTTTTGATCCACCCAAGTCAATACCAAGTTCCTCACCAAGAGCGCCCAATAGATCGTCAAGATTAAGGTCACCAAGATCAATTTCAAAATCACCGAAATCTAATTCGTCTGAAAAGTCATCAATACCTGAAGTCTGGCCCTTAGATGCTCCAAAAGGAAGAGACTTAAGCTTTGTACCTTCCGAACAGATCATGAAACCTGGCTGAATACTCCATTTTGAGTTGAGCTGAATTTCCGCTACAGCACCTGCATGGAACCCATGTTTGAAAGAAGTACCGTAAGCGTCATTGAAATCACCGTTCCACTTAGACATATTGTAGCCCGCCTGCAAGCCCATTCGCACCTTAACATCAGGCTCTGCAAATATATTTAATGCTGAAACCAGCATTACAATCGAGATTAAAATCCTTTTCATCCTTAATAAATTGATACTTATTTGTGCAAATGTATTTATATTTTCTTTTTCTGCAAAATTTCTCTCCATTAATGTTATGAACAATTTAAAATAAAAAAAGACGGCCAGAAGACCGTCTTAATAAAATATAAGTCTTTTTCAGATTAGAATCTGAATTGGAACTTAGCTGAGACATTAGGAGTAGCGTGGCTATGCATCCAGTCACCCTCGAACTCAATACCTGCGCCGATAGCGTCATTGAAGTACCAAGTACCACCTGAATACAAACCAAATACACCATTAACGTGATCCCAAGCATCCTTCTCAGCCTCTGTCCAATCACCTGTTGGGATTGAAAGAGCAACACCACCGTTGAAACCAGCATAAGTGTCAAGTCTCTTCAAGAACTGGAAGTGGAAAGCAGAACGAAGAACGATCAAATGCTCCATAAGACCAAGATCTCTCTTTATAC
>JAGHSE010000090.1 GCA_018066015.1 Candidatus Colivivens equi | reverse complement strand
TAAACTGATACAAAAGTATATCTTTTTTTTATATATCGGCAAATTTATCTTACAAAATGTTAATAAAATATTGAATTTTGCCATAAATATGTTTATGAAAAATGGATTAGACGTGTAATAATGATAGGAATGTAAGTTAGTAGACAGCACTTATGATATTTCAATTTTATGCAAAACGGATTGTGGAAGACGTCTAATTTTTATATTTTTGCAATGTCTTGCAATACCTGTCAGGACAATGGCCCCGTAGTTCAGCTGTATAGAATGTCAGATTCCGGTTCTGAAGATCGCGGGTTAGAATCCCGCCGGGGTCACTTTTTTTTATTATATGATTGAGGGGTGAGGATTGATGATTATGGGGGGAGACCTTGTCAATGAACAACAAATTGTCATCTTGCAATTAAAATCATTAGATTACAGAGGAATGTTAGAAGCTCTTGATAATGTGTTTTTGGAATGTTGTGCCAATTATAATATATGACAAAAATGGGAGAACACATACAAGAATTCAAAGAGAAAGATAGATTATGGAAATCATCGATAGACTATAAGTCAATCGCAGCGGTATTTAACATTCTTCCTGATGTCTTTGAAAAGAAAATAGAATCTGGGGATTTTGATGCCAATCTAGTAACGTGTGTTGAAGGAGGAGACTATATAGTTCCTTTATATATATTACGTAACAAAGGCATGGGATAATCTTTTGAAGGGAACATTAGGAGATTTGTCTTTTATGATTGGTTCTGAAGAAAATGAGGATTTCTCTGAACAAGAGCTTGAAGAGTTTATACTTGAGGAACATGCAACCCGTTCAAGAGGTGATGCTATTATCGACAACGACAAAATGAAGGTGTTATGGAAGGATCATTTCAATATAGACATTGACCGGATAGATGTCGATTTTTCAAAGTTTAATTTACATTTACAACCTAATCTTTCTTCTAATGATGAGTTTGTCTACTTCGAGTTGGTTCCTGATGGAGTTTTCGAATGGATATTAGGTCCCATCAATCATCCTACTGAAGATTGGGTATATTATGATGCAGTTTCTTGTTTGATGGAATCAGTTGCATACATCATAAATATGAAAGGACAGAATTTGAATAATGGTGAACCTTAAGATGGTTTCTTGATTTATGTTCAAAAGTGACTATAATCCTATATGTTCAAAAATAAGTAAGCCACTTACTTTTGAGTTAGTGGCTTATTGTGCTTTAACTTGTTTATAAGTAACTGTATTTATGCAGTTTTTTCCAATTCTTCAGCTCTAGATTGAGAAATGCCTAATTTAATGGCAAGTCTTTCTAGTGACTTACGTTCTCTTGGTCCAATTTCTCCGTCAGCAAGAACGGACTTGTATTCTTCAATATATTCTTGCTCTTCTGATGATAGCGATGTGCTATTTAATGAGTTTTCCAATTCATTTGCACGTTCTGCAGAAATACCGAGTTTGTTTGCTAATCTTTCAAGAGACTTACGCTCACGAGGTCCGATCTCACCATCATTTAACATGCATTTGTATTCTTCAATGTATTCAAGTTCTATTGAATTTACATTTCTTTTGACCTCATTATTGTTTACATTGTATTTTCCAGATTGAATATCCTTGATCTTTGATCTATAATCCTCAATGGTCGATGACGGATCTACTAAGGACTGGGTTTTCTGTAGATTGTCTATCTCTTCTTGGTAAAGTTCTACAGCTTTGTTAAAATCAACGTTTGTTCCATGCCCAAGAGTATAACATTCTGCCAAATGAGGTATAGCATAATTTGGGGAATCTCCTTTTTTTATTGTCTCATAAGCCTCATTGAATAAACGAAATGCATTACCATAATTTTGTTCTGTTCCGAGGCCTAAATGATAGCACTGAGCAAGACCTAAGATGATTTGTCCCATCATTCCATATGAGATAGTCCCGCGGTAGCTTGCCTCGCGATGATCAATTGCTGGTTTCAACGAACGAAATGCATCGTAAGCAGTCTGTGAACAATAGAATGCATCATCATCATTCTTATAAATACACAAACTAATCCAGTCATTCCATCCATCTGATGCTGAAGACACACAAGGAAGGTTTGTTTTGATTCTAAATGCTTTGTAAGCTGTTTGAATAGCTTTTTTGTCAGCATCTTCATCGTATGCATCCAATGTATATCCACCATCATCCAATGATGTGCTTACAACATATGAAAATAGTCTATTTACAAACACCCAGTTGTCTCTATGATCCTTGAATTCAGAAACAATTCTTTCGAACTCCTCAAGGCAATCTGCCTCTTTTGCCTCATAGGTTAGTAGTAGATTATACTTGTCGTTATAGTTAAGACTATCATTCAAATTCAACGCTTCTTGTATGGACGACTTTCCTTCATTATAATAGCTTTCGTTAGTCAAACCGATTATTGCTTTGAATACATTGATCATAGAATCAAATTCTTCATCACCATGTAACAATTCCTCAAAGTATTCCATATCGGACTGAGCTATGTCATCAGGAACAAAAAACATGATTTTATTGAAATGCTCCCATATACTATTAATACATTTAAACTCGTCACTTGAATGCTCAAAATAATCTTTCCAATTTGTCATAATACTTTCGTTTATATTATCGTTATTGTTATCAAACACCAAATGTATATCCCATACTAATGTTTGGAATATCTCTTGCAAAGTGGATTTATCCCATTGTATCATTCCGGAAACGCCGATAGAATTCATATATTCGTATTCAGCTTCAACTTTGTCCAAGCGAGTTGAAGTTATTGAACTATAGCTTTGGGTTGTGTCGACAAAGTTTGTTTCAATTGTAGTTCCTGATTCTATTGACATAACCTCATTTTGAAGGATGACATCATTTTGAAGCCAGTAACAATCACTCCACTTTATACTTGTTTTTTTTCCTGTACATTGTTTATGAATTTCTAACTTTCTATAGTTAGATGTATAAGACGATCCACTTCTTGAACCTGAATGATCAATAGATGCTTTATGTTCTCCATAATGTCCAGTTATTTTTTGATTATTATTGGAAGAAAATTCATTTTTTTCATCTTCAATAGCACTGAACGTGATATCTATTTGTGTGGCACCTAGACTTTCAAATATTTTTTTAATTTCTGTGAATTTATCTGAGATCAAAACATTTGCTATGGAATTAGCAGGGTAGTAACATAATTCATTTCTAGGATCGTAAACATAAAGAACTCCCTCTTCCAAATGATTTCCAACAATTGTAATCCCGTCTGGAACACCCCATGAATATGGTAAGTAGACAACCTCCAAATCTCCTGCATATACATTGTTCCATATAATATCAATATCCTCGTCAGGAAGGAACATAATGCATTTTCGACATTGCAATCTATAATGTTGGAGATCATTTGCTAAATCTTCCCATGTGCTTATAAGTTTGGCTCGATTATCTTTTTCTTCTTCATTATCGCCCGCAACAAAGGCTCCTACAATAGCACCTCCAACACCTCCTGCCAAATAGCCTACCGCTCCGCCAATTAATTTGTTATAATCTGCCATAATCTAAAT
>JAGHSE010000434.1 GCA_018066015.1 Candidatus Colivivens equi | reverse complement strand
CGCTCGCTACGCTCCCGCAAGGTACTCACGTTCGAAAATAAAAATAAATTTTGATTTATTTTGTATTTTACTCACTTAATCGTACCTTTGCACGTTACTTTGTTTTTATGATGAAGATAGATTGTTTTATCCCTTATATTGGTGGGGAAGAATTAAGGAATAATATTGAGCAATTACATAGTTGTGAGAGTGTGGCTCATGTGTTTTTGTTGACTAATGACGTTGCGGCACTTCCGTTGGAAGGATGCAATGTATTATTTGTTGACAGTATGGAGAGTTCGAGCACTTACCGACAAATTGCCGTTGTTGCCAAGGCTCCTTATGTGATGATATTCACTAAGTCGTCTCCTTTTTCTTTGGGTTATCGTGCATTGGAACGTTTTATGACAGTAGCAACGAATAGTCATGCAGGAATGGTCTATTCCGACCATTATGCTATAAAAAATGGCGAGAATACAAAATGTCCGGTCATTCCTTTTCAGCAAGGTAGTGTGAGAAACGATTTTGACTTTGGCGCTCTGCGTGTATATGATACAGAATGTCTGAAAAGTTATGCAGAAGAATGCAAAGATAGTAAATATTCAGTTGCAGGTGCATACGAGTTGAATTTGAGTGTGTCACGTCAGCGCCCTGATGGGATTGTAGCTCTAAAAGAATATTTATATACAGAGGAAGAGGCAGACTTGAGAAAGAGTGGAGAAAAACAATTTGATTATGTAGATCCACGAAATCAAGGAGTGCAACTTGAAATGGAACAGGTGTGCACCACTCACTTACGATGCATAGGTGCATATATAAGTAAAGAAGTTGTTAGTGATATAGCTATAGATAATGGTGATTTTGTCAATGAGGTTTCAGTGATAATACCTGTCAAGAATAGAAAGAAGACAATAGATGACGCCATCATGTCTGCTTTGTCACAAAGAACGGGTTTCAGGTATAATGTGATTGTTATAGATAATCACTCTGATGATGGAACTACCGAGATTGTCAGAAAGATGGCAAACTCAGACCCAAGAGTGGTACATATTATTCCAGAAGAGAGCGACTTAGGTATTGGAGGATGTTGGAACAAGGCTATATATGATTCCAGATGCGGACGATTTGCAGTGCAACTTGACAGTGATGACCTTTATGCAAGAGAAGATACATTGCAGATGATTGTAGATAAATTCCGTGAGGAGAAATGTGCTATGGTGATAGGTTCTTACAGGATGTGCGATTTCCACCTCAGAACCCTTCCACCAGGAATTATTGACCATAAAGAATGGACAGAGGAAAATGGTCGCAATAATGCTTTGAGAGTTAATGGTCTGGGTGCTCCGAGAGCATTTTACACACCTCTATTGCGCAGTATAGGATTTCCTAACACTTGTTACGGAGAGGACTATGCACTCGGACTGGCTTTCTCACGAGAATATCGCATAGGACGTATATTTGATGAACTCTATTTGTGTCGCAGATGGGACGGCAATAGTGATGCTGCCCTGAGTGTAGAGAAGGTCAATGCTAATAATTATTATAAGGATCAATTACGAACATTTGAAATAAAAGCCCGCCAGAACCTTAATAGACGTTGGAGTCAGAGAGGAAGTCAGACAGAGGCAAATCAGTTGTTTGCCGACCAAAAAAAAGAGTGGTCAGACATGGCATCACGATACCGCCAACTTGAAACATTAGAAAAGCGCGATTTTGAAATTGATGGTAAACATCTTACCATACAGTTTAATCGTGCAAGAATGGTGTCAACAAGTGCTGCTATTGACAGCAAGTCGGTCAACAAGCGACCATGTTTTCTGTGCAAACATAATTTGCCGGAGTTGCAACGCGACATGGTAGTGAATGAGAAATTTCATCTTCTAGTGAATCCTTTCCCTATTTTGCCAGTTCACTTTACAATCCCACTACGCCAACATAGTCCGCAGACTATTTCAGAACATTTAGCAGACATGCTTGTGTGTGCTGATATGTTACATGAATATATGGTTTTTTATAATGGTCCGCTTTGTGGGGCATCAGCGCCAGACCACATGCATTTTCAGGCAGGTAGTAGGGACGGAATACCGCTGATTGCACAATGTGAGAAGACAATCTCAACAGGTGAAATTACCGAGGTGGATTGGTTTTGCAAGGTGATTATGTTAAAATCAGCATCGTCAGATAGAGTGTGTGAGTTGTTTGAGAGTGTATGTCGTCAGTATGAGATAGAGGAGGGGCAGACAGAACCTATGATGAATATCTTAACATGGAAGAGTGGTGAGGACTATGTCTGTGTGGTAATTCCAAGAAGGAAACATCGTCCTGATTGTTATTATGCAGAGGGCGTAAACCAATATATGATAAGTCCAGGAGCATTAGATATGAGCGGGTTGATAATTTCACCGCGAGAAGAAGATTATAGAAAAATAACGAAAGAAAAAATAGTGGAAATTCTCCGCGAGTGTGGTAAGGGGTGTTCTATTAATTCGGTCCCCGCATTTTCTGCCTCACCTCAGCATAGTTCAAACAAGTTTGACTCTGCATTCGGCTCGTTGAAAATTCCCCGCAAAAATAAATAATTAACGAACTATGGGTGTTATTGCTATTTTGATGCTTTTG
>JAGHSE010000299.1 GCA_018066015.1 Candidatus Colivivens equi | reverse complement strand
TTATATAACCTACTATTTATCTTGATTTTCGTTTTTGTTTAACTGTTATCTGTTCCTAACTGTTATCAGGATTTTCGTTATTTTTTTGTAACTTTGCACCTATTAAAAACTTATCATTCAAACGCCTTTCACTATGCTATCATTCTTCGATAAATTGGATTCGCTTACATACTCAATCGATCGTCTCGATTTAACCAACATGGAATTGCTTGATGAAGTCTCTGAAGAATTCACCAATCAGCTCACTACCGCAGACATCAAGGTGCTTTGTTGTAATTGGGAACACAGATCATTATCAAAAGATTATAAACCCTTCTCTGTCAAGATGAACGAGCCTTTAAGCAAGGAAGAAATGAGTTTCCTGGAGAAGCATCGACTTGGTGTGCTCACAAATCCGCTCATTCGTGGGTTTTATGCTGACGTTATTAGTAATGCTCAGGCGAAACCTAACGGCAAGTACGCAAGGATGTTGGTGCAAGATTACATCTGCGTACTGAAGAATCACAAACAATACCACCGTTTTGATTATCTGAATGTTCTGCGCTCTTTGATTTACAACAGCGAGAAGTACAGAGTTTTGAAAGAAGAAACCTACGATGCTGTACTTGGGTTTATTCAATCGTCGGATTTGGATGACAAGATTTGCACTCTGACGATGCTAAGAAAATATGGATACTTGTCAGCGCAGGAAACAATTTCTCTATCAGTTGAGTCCAATATTGTTGGTAATCTGACAGATAACTATTTTACCAACCAAGAGTTCTATGAAACCCTCATTCATTGCTATGGAACATCCGAAAAAGCAGTTCTCAAACCATTATATGTAGCTTTGGCAAAGAACCAAGACAAAAAGCTTGTGCGAAAGCCCTATTCTGTATTTGATGCAAAATGGTTATACGCCAAATACGAGTATCTTCTTGCTGCTGAGCGTGAGGACGAGGCACAGGAATGTTATAAACTCTTCATGGACGCTAAGTCAAGTGGTAGAGGATTGCAGCATTTCACACATCAAGTATCAATATCTAACGAAGCATTTCAACCATTCAAGAACATCTTGTTGTCAGCAGAATCACCCTTTTACGCATTAGCTACAGATGACCGATTGATCCCGGCAACAGATGGCGATGCATTTGACCCATTCGCGGAACTCAAACGCCTTGGCATTTCTATGTACAAATTTGACAATAATGGCAATCCGCATGATTGGATGGAGTATGAGAAGAAACATAGGCAACTACAATCTTATTCACAAAATTATACAATACTGACAATCACCACAATTATGATTACCCTCCGTTCACTTATCGAAATGAAAAAGTTTTCCTACGATACCATTGTTGATTACTTCAATCAAACGTGGTTCGGGGAACCTCGAATACCAGTAAATGCAAGCCTTCAGGAAACTCATGAATCTTGGATGACAACCATTTCACCAGCTCTTAAATTACTACTTACGGAAATTCAAGCGGAAGTGGAAAGTGAAGGAAAATACAAAGGTGACTACGTCTGTGCCATTGATTCGCTGACGATGAAGATTGAAGGCTGCATTCGTGATGCTTGCAGAAGGGTTAACATCGCAACTGTAACACCATCGCACAATGAGATCCTGTTGGAAGAATTGCTTGACAAAATGGCAAAACGGAAGTGCCCAGAAGGAAGTGCTCTAATATCGCCACGAACTCAAAAGATGCTGTTGGCAATACTCACCAAGCAGGGGTGGAATCTTCGTAATAACATAGCTCACGGTTTCACCTCGTCGGGCGATTATAACATTCAAACAGCTCTGTCTGTATTGCATTGTCTTCTAAAAGTAAGTGCCATAAATGTAGAATAAGTGCTAGATTAGAGTACCATATTGTGCTATTTTGGGCGTTCGGAGTGTTAAAATCTTAATAATCATTGATTATTTGAGAAATTCTTATTATCTTTACACCTTAAATTGGATAAATCCGCACATCATCAAATGAACCTCGGACAAGTTTATACAAAACGTACCATCGCAGATTACATGGTTAATCTGTTTACCATTGTTGACGGAGCAAGGGTGCTTGACCCATGCTTCGGAGGAGGTGTGTTTATTGAAAGTCTGTTGGCAAACACAAACCATAAGGTGCAGGGCGTTGAAATTGATAAGGATTCTTTTGATAAGTTTACGAATCCCAATTCTGCAAGATGTCAGTTGCTTAATTGTGATTTCTTTGATATTGAGGAAGAATTTGATGGAATTATCATGAATCCTCCTTACGTTCGACAAGAGGAAATTGACGCTATGGCAGAATTGGGTGTTACTAAGCAGAAACTTCAATCTGCATGTGGCTTAATGACTATCTCGACAAAAGCTAATCTATACATGTATTTCATCTTGAGGGCAATTCTGTTGCTGAAAGATGGTGGTGAGTTGATAGCGATTTTCCCGAACTCATGGACGAATACCCCAGTAGGCAAACAATTCAGAGAACAAATCGGCCATTATGGATGCATAACTGATTTCATAAATGTAACAGGAGACCCGTTCGTAGGTTCGCCTATGGTTGATGTGTGCATCCTCAAATTCAAACGCAACACTATTAGTGGAACAAATTACCAGAAAATGCTCGTTAAAGGGGAAACTTACACCGTAGTGGAATCTTCTAATGAACAAACTAGGAAACAGGATGGTTTGGTGAAACTACATACTATCGCAAATATCAGAAGAGGAGTTACAACTGGTGCCAATAAGTTTTTTGTTAATCCGTCTTTGTTCACACAGGATCACCTAATTGACATTCTTTCTTCACCTAAAGATTTCTACGGCTACACAACCAAGAAATGCAAACAAGACAAGTTGTTGGTAATCGTTTCTGAAAAAGAGGCAAACGATGAGGAACTCACCTACTTGGAAAACTGTGCAATGGTTATCTTAAAAGAAGGAAAACCTCAAACGCTGAAGACGCTAATAGAGAACGGTCAGAACTGGTACTCCATCACTATGCCCCCAAGTGCACAAATAATTTTCTCCTACATTATACGCAACAACATTAAGTTTGTTCTAAATGAGGGGGGAAGAAATGTTCGTGACAATTTCTATATGATAAGTGCAAAGACAGAGAATCCCCTTCTCTTGATGGCACTTTTAAACAATTACCATGTGTTTTTGCAACTTGAAAAATGTGGCAAAACTTACGGAAAAGGGTTGTTAAAACTTCAAAAGTACGACATTGATGCTATCGAGATTCCCCATCCAAGTCTCATTACCGATGAAGACAAACAAGACTTGATACGGTTTGCTGAAAATTTGATAGCCACGACAGACGAGGAGATTGTCACAAATATCACAAATGTGCTGAACAAATACTACGGTACAGAGAATGCTCAACAAGAATTTGAAAACTCAAAACAAGAAAGGTTAAGTAATCATGACTAATACAACGATAAGCTTATTTTCCGGTGGAGGCGGTCTTGATCTTGGTTTCAAGAAAGCTGGTTACAACATCCTCTGGGCAATCGATAACAACAAGGATGCCGCAAACTCCTACAGTAAGAATGTTGGCAATCATATAGTATGCGGTGACATTACAGCCATTAACTTGAATGAGATTCCGCAAGCTGACGTTGTCATCGGTGGACCTCCATGCCAATCTTTTTCACTTGCCGGTAATCGTCATTGTGATGATGCCAGAGGGCAATTGGTTTGGCGTTACATGGAAATTATCAAGCATGTTGCACCCAAAGCCTTTTTGTTTGAGAATGTGGTTGGTTTGATGTCTGCAAAAGACAAAGAAGGTAACAAGATTCTTGACAACCTGCTGAAATCATTTGCCGAATTAGGTTATAATGTGCAGTGGAAATTGGTAAATGCCGCAGATTATGGAGTGCCACAAGTACGCAAACGAGTAATCATTGTTGGCATGAAAGGTAAGGATTTCGTATTTCCAGAAACGACGCACAATGCAGATGGCACAGATGGTAAGCAGAAATATGTAAGTGTAGAACAAGCAATTGGTGATCTTCCTCTTGCTGGCGAGTCGGAGGTCATTACAGAACATGGTTTCCCAACGATGAGCAAACTTGACCAATACATTTGTCATCACGTAAAACCTGGCGGTAATTATATGGATATTCCCGATGAAGTTGACTCAGTACGAATCAAAAGATTAAAACGAGATGGAGGTCATACAACCTGCTACGGAAGAATGCTACCCGAGAAGCCGTCTTACACTATCAATACTTATTTCAATCGTCCAAATGTCGGATGCAATATCCATTACAAGTACGATCGATTAATTACTTTACGTGAGGCAATGCGTTTGCAGACGTTTCCTGATGATTACGAATTTGTCTGCAAATCTAAGCAAGACAAGAATCTGATTGTTGGCAATGCCGTTCCTCCACAATTAGCATTTGTCCTTGCAACACAACTTAATGAACAACTTAATGCGTAACACGACCATGTGGCTAAAGAATACAGATAGAGAGGTTGAATGCTTCCATCCCGTATGTGAAGAAGCATTAAATGCTGCACTTGTGAGATTGAACCTTGATGACCGTTACGAGGTTCAACATCATCGCTATGTAGGTTCCATTGAAATGGACTTGGTGATTGCAAACAAAATCGACAACAAGATTCTTTGTGTTGTTGAAGTAAAGCGTACAGTTGCTGCGGTAAATAGTACTCGCTACCAATATCAAGCGATGAGTTATGTTCAATCATTGCGTGAAGCAGAGTTGGAAAGCAACTACTACATTCTCACCAATCTTGAAGCATCTTGCCTATTCAAGTTCGACCGCAATCGGCCTAATGTTTATGAGCAGATCATAGAGCCAGGAATCGTCATCAACCATCATTTTGCTGATGTAACCAAGGAAGTGTTTATGGCTGACCTCATTGAGCAGTACGTGGGATTCTTGAACACCATCATCAATAACGATGGACACTATTTACTATCGTTCAAGCAATTTGCTGATGAGATTCAAGACAAGATGGACACTGATACGGAATGGAAGAAAGCTCTTGTTGGCTTATTCTATGAATACATTCGTGGTTCGTTCTCAAAGATTGAACGTCCAGGAATGAAAACAATTGCTCAACTTTCGAGGAGAGCTGATTTGATCTGCAACGAAGGTTCCAAGATAAATTTCAAGGATATCTTTACCTTGCCTAATCTCCCGGCAAATGATCGCGCACTTGAAACCCCTAATGAGCTTCTTGAACAACTTTTTGAACTTGGTAAAACTTACGTTGACGCAGACGAATTGGCCAGCGTTATGCACAAGGTAATCTCAAATGGGCATGAGCACGAAGGTGAAGTTCCTACTGATCCCGAACTCGCAACTATCATGCTATGGCTTGTCAAGTGTATCAGCGGAAATCTTACAGAAAATGACAAGATAATGGATCCTGCTGCAGGAAGCGGAAGCCTACTTTGTGCAGCAACCAACGTGTTTGAAGGCATTCAACCGAAACAATTGGTAGCGAATGATATAAATGTGAAGCTCCTTCAGCTTTTGTCACTACGAATTGGATTGAAGTTTGCAAAGACGATAGACAAGCATAACACAGCAACGATAACTACCCTCAATATCGCCGATGTTCCCTCTGGAGATTTTGACAATGTAAAGTGTGTTGTTATGAATCCTCCTTATCTTTCTGCTGTTGGCGTCAATTGTACTCAGCGTAAGGCAGAATTATACCGAAGAATACGTCAGTTGAAAGGTGAAGCACCGACTACTAACGTTGGTCAAATGCCGCTTGAAGGAGCCTTCGTAGAACTTGTTTCTGCTCTTGCCAAAGAAGGAACTGTTATTGCGGCAATTCTTCCTAATACTCATTTTACAACCAAAGGCGAGGCATCAGTAGCTATTCGTAGAATGCTCCTCAATGATTTCGGATTACAATTAATCTTCAACTATCCACAGGAGAAACTCTTTGAGGGTGTCGCTCAAAACACTTCAATCGTAATTGGCATTAAAGGGCAACCATCTAAAAATGTGCGCTACTTGTATTGCAACGAAGTGGTTTCTCTCATCGATCCAACTGATATTGCATCTGTTCTTGCACAGGAGTTTTGTTCGGAAGGGATAGCCAACATAGACAATCACTTTGAAGGCAGCTTGTTAAGCAAAGGAGAACTCGAATCTACGCTTGAATCAGGATGGCAGATTGGAAATATGAGCAGGCAAGACGCTCAGAACTTCGTTAAGGCAAACATTGCAACTTCACCCTATTTGATTCCACTGAAAGATAGTGAGTACAAAAATTATCTTCGTGGTAAAGTAGGAAATAAAGGTTGCACATATCTTTTGTATTTGAAAGAAAATGATCCATTCCTGAAAACAGGGAAGAACATGCTCAGAGGGCATCTTGCAGTAGGCTTAAACAATGCAAAAGGTGAAAAAGTTTACATAGGTAAAGGCGAATCGTACTTCTTCAATGTTCAAGGTATGTCTGACCGACAAATCAAGAGAGTTGCCAAGGCATTCCTTGAAGCTGACGTTACCAACAACAAGAAACAACGTCAAGATAAAAAATCAGCAGATGAGTATGTAGAGATTCTGAAAATGGAAAGCGACCATTTTTCTCCTGCACATTGCGTAATGCTTCCTCGAATGCTTAGAAGTACAGGACGTGTATTCATAAGCGATAAGACAACATACGTATCCACGAACTTCTTCGTGATAGAGGCAGACGAACAGCGATCAAAGCTTCTTGCATCTTGGTTCTCTACTGTGTTCTATCAATTAGAATGCGAAGCCTACGGCAATAACCGCAAAGGACTTCGAAAATTGGAGCAGCGTGACTACGAACCTCTTCACGTTCCTTTGACAGGACGCTTCACCGAGGAGCAGATTCAACGAATCATTAGCACTCCTATTTCAGACTTTATCAACCTCCGTTCACCAGAAGTTCGTAATGTTGATAAGGTGTGGGCAGAGATTCTCTTTGGCGAGAATGCAGAAGACTACCTCGAAGAAGCAGCATCGCTGATTCCGATTCTTGTTGCCGATAGAGAAAAATAGTTGATACTCAAAATTATCATTGTATTAGATGTTTGAATCATTAACCCCACATACAAAAGACAAACGCCCGTTTCTGAAAGTACGCATTGGAAATGAGAGCAACGGGAAGTTTTTAGATGTGCAGGATGCCATCTGGGATACAGGAGCTACTCAAACTTGCATATCAAAAGATGTTGCGGAAGCTCTCGAATTGCAAATGCACGGTAGGGGCTACGCAACAACAGCTAACGGCGATGCGTCTTTATCTACAGCACATTGCGTCATCATAATGCCGGATAGTGGGTGTTTTGAACTGAGTCAAGTGCTGGTGAATTTAAGTACAAATTTGAATGAACACGTGCTTATCGGGCAAGACATCATGCAACACGGTTTAACGATGGTTGACGTTGTTAAGGATAAAGACAATGAACAGTTTACAAGATTAAGATTCATTCCCAATCAAGAAAGGAATTAAATGGCATCAAACGACAATATACATTTCTTTGACCAGCAGAAGGCCAATTCGAGGATTAAGGCAATGATAGTGTCGGAGTATTTCCCACACTACTGTCAGATTATTGCCTCGAAGCACATGCCTGAGCGGTTTGGGCACTTTGACCTTTTCTCTGGCCCTGGTGTGTATGAGGACGGTCAGGAGTCAACACCTATTTTGTTGGCTCGCAACTGTCATCGTATGGAATTTCTGCGCCAACGCTTGTGGATGGTGTTCAACGATGTGAATTGGTCGGAAAAGCTGAGAGAAAACTTCTATCAGCGTTTCAATGACTCTGACTTTGGGTTCCGTCCTCATTTCGGTCACAGCGAGGTGGGCAAAGAGCCAAAGATAGACAAGTTCCTGCGCAGAAGTTGGATGAAGCAGAATCAAAGTGGCAGAGTGTTCAACGAATGCCCTTCTGTTTTGTTCATCGACCCTTTTGGTTACAAGGCAATACATACAGACGTGCTCACCGACTTCATGAAGAGTTGGGGCAACGAGGTGTTCATCTTTATCAATTCGAAGCGTATCAATCCTGCACTTGATAACTCCAAATTTGAGGAAGACCTTCGCAACCTTCTCCCCACTACATTTGATCAAGTTAAGGCAGACATACGCACAAAGAGGACACTTGGCGAAAGGCTTCAGGTTATCATCAATGGTATAGGCGAAGAGTTCAAACGTAAGTTAGGACACGTATTCTATACAGCCTTTAAGTTCCAGGAGGAAGACATCAACACTACAAGTCACTTCATTCTGCACATCACGAAAGGTCCTAAAGGTTACGAACTGATTAAGCAGATTTACAACGACTTCGACAATGTAGGTGCAGCCTTTGATGCGGAAAGCAACACTTACACCTTCGATGCGAAGATGGATAACCGTCCACCGAGCATGTTTGAAGAGGAGTTGCGGCAGGCACCAATCGACAAGCTTGCAGAGGAGTTGTGGAAGAAGTACGCTAATCAAACGATAAGTGCTCAGAAGCTGTTTGACGATGAGCAGAAGGAAACCAAGTTCTGCCGTATGCATTATGCAATGGCTTTGCGCTCACTCTACAGCAAGGGAGCTTTGCAGTCACGATTTACCGATGACAAGAAACACGTGGTAAGCGTTCTCATCAACGACAACTGCATACTCACTTTTGTAAATCACGATTAAGTATGGCTACATCGAAGATAGAATGGACAGATAAGACATGGAACCCTGTTACTGGTTGTACGAAGCAATCAGAGGGTTGTCGTAACTGTTACGCGGAGGTGATGGCTTGTAGATTGAAGGGTATGCACAAGCCAAAGTATCAGAATGGTTTTGCTTTGACGCTCCACCCCGAAGACCTTGACGAGCCAAAGAAGTGGCGTGCGAAGTCGATGGTATTTGTTTGTTCAATGGGCGACCTTTTCCATAAGGATGTTCCTTTTGAGTTCGTGGACAAAGTGATGCAGACGATAGCTGAAACGCCTCAGCATCGTTACCAAATACTGACCAAACGAGCCGAACGTATGGCTGAATACTTTGCCACTCGCAAGGCTCCTGCTAATGCTTGGCTCGGTGTGACGGTTGAGGAAGAGCGCACAAAGTTCCGCATGGATTATCTGCGTCAGATTCCTGCAACCGTACATTTCCTTTCGTGCGAACCACTGCTCAGCGACCTTGGAGAAATGAATCTTGAAGGCATTGAATGGGTGATTGTTGGTGGCGAGAGTGGCGTGAAGGCTCGTCCTATGCAGGAGGCGTGGGTGCTGAACATCAAGCGCCAGGCGAATGCTGCCAAGGTGCCTTTCTTCTTTAAGCAATGGGGAACGTGGAGCAAGGACGGAGTAAAGAGCAACAAGCACGTAAACGGCAAATTGCTTGAAGGTAAGGTTTGTCAGGAACTGCCGAAGGAGAAAGGAGGCAAACAATGAACGGACTTTATGTAGAGTGCGTGCTTGCAATGCGTCCTGATCGTGCCGCTTTTCAGCATGTTAAAGGTGATGAACTGGAGTTGAACAAACTCTTGGTAAAGGAACTTACACTCTTGCTGAAAGAAATGGCTCTTCAAGAGGGATATTATTTGGTCCAGTCAACAGCCAAACGATATGTATGTGTTGAGATTGATATAAATAGGGAATTAGATAGCAGCCAATTAGATCCTTCAATAAAGAATGTCCCCTATGATACCCATACGGAACGATATGATTCTCAGTATTCAACAATTGGTATCCTAAAACAAGATAATGCTACCTGAAAGTCTAAGTTTTGAATTCATATGGAGATAGACAGATATAACAAGCGAGCTTTCAATCTTGTAAAAAAGGGGGAAAACCTTTTTATTACAGGTGAAGCAGGAACTGGAAAATCCACCCTGCTCAGAAAAATCGTTGATGAACTTCAAAGTAAAAAAGCACTTGCAGTTCTTGCACCGACAGGGGTAGCTGCTGAAAATGTGAAGGCTTCCACTATTCATCATTTTTTCGGCTTTAAGCCGTTTTTGTATCTGCCTGGTCATATAAATAAGGATATATATCAATTAGATTCTGGTGGCATAGCAGTCGTTAAAAAATTAGAGTTGCTGATTATCGACGAAATAAGCATGGTAAGATGTGACATGCTGGATGCTATTGATGAAGTACTGCGCTATTATAGGAAATCTAAGAAGCCATTTGGCGGTATTCAACTGGTAATGTTTGGCGACCTGTACCAACTCAGTCCTGTAGCTAAAAGAGAAGAGGAGGAGAAGCTGAGTAAGTATTACAACGATTCTCTTTATTTCTTTTCTTGTAAAGCACTACAAAAGTTGAGTTACAAGATGGTAGAACTAAAGGTTATATACAGACAAGATGATCCAATCTTCATATCAATGCTCAACCATATAAGGAAAGGAAAGGTGACCAAAGATGATATTAATTTGCTAGATGAACGCATAGAGTCGAATTATAGGCCGAAGGTAAAAGAGAATATCGTAACATTAATGACTCATAATAAAACAGCAGATGATTGGAACGATAACTTCCTGTTTAACAAATTACGCACAAAATGCTATTATTATAAAGGAGAGAAAAAAGGATGGTATGGAGAAAAAACTCCTGTTCCTGAAGAACTCTTTTTAAAAAGAGGAGCCAGAGTAATGTTTCAAAGAAATGATAATGATTTCGGCGAATATAAGAATGGAACTTTAGGATGGGTTGAAGAGATTAACTATCAGATAATAAAAGTTAGTACTGACAAAGGGGTGCTTGTTGACGTAAAAGAAGCAAAATGGGAACAGAATGAATATTATGTCGATGAAAAAACGAAGGAGATAAAGACTCGAGTTAAAGGTTGGTTTAAGCAATACCCAATTAAACTGGCTTGGGCTGTCAGCATTCACAAGAGTCAAGGCCTTACATTTGACGAGCTGGCCATTGAAGCATCAGATGCATTTACGTATGGGCAAGTATATGTCGCCTTAAGCAGGTGTACCAATCTGAATGGAATACACTTACTATCCCAGATTCCTATCCAAAAGATTAATGCAGATCCAAAGGTGGAACTATATTTAAAAAGTTTCGACAGGAAAGGTAATATAAACCTGCCAGAAGAGTTGGAGCCCAATGATGTGGAACGTTCTCCCTTAAAAATTAGAATATCATACAGAACCTATCTAAGTTATAAAAACGGCACTAAGAAGAAGTGTCATAGGGCAATTGCAGACAGAAGCCTTGCTGAAAAGATCTTTATGAATAAAAGAGGCAGGTGGATAGTACAAAAAGCATTTAAAGATATTGACTGCGATTGGAACTATCGCGACGAATATAATGGTCATTGTCCATTCGTAGTCAGACAATATAAAAAGGTGATATTTGATGTTTACGATTATCCTTTCTTCCTAGAAGCTGAAATTGCTGGACAAATAAAGACTAAAAGAACAAAAGATGCAGAAGAAAATGAGTGCTGGGGATTTGAGCTTTTCGTGAAAAATGTGAAGGAAAAACGAGATGTGAACTCAAATATCCTTATAGCTACAATAATAAAATGATGACTCAAAGAAAGATATATGTAGCTAGCAGTTGGCGCAATGGGTATTACTCTGAGGTACTGGCCAGGTTGAGGGAGGTCGGACACGAAGTGTATGACTTCCGTAATCCGCCATCGGGTGACCCTGGATTTAAGTGGAGTAGCGTCAGCGAGGACTATATGGAATGGTCGCCACAGAAGTATCGTGATATGTTGCAGCATCCTTATGCTATGTGGCAGTTCAAGAACGATATCAAGGCAATGGAGGCTTGCGATACGTGTGTATTGGTATTGCCCTGCGGCAGGAGCGCTCACACTGAGGCTGGCTGTTTTGCTGGCAAAGGACGTACCACTATCGCCTATATACCTGAATGTCTGGAGCCGGAACTGATGTACAAGTTGTTCAGTGGCGTATGCTGTTCAATAGATGAACTGATTGAAACCTTGAAATAATATGGACAGACTCACCACACAGCAACGCCATAAGAATATGGCTGCCATTCGGTCGAAGGACACGAAACCGGAAATGATTGTGCGTCGTGGGTTGTGGAAACGAGGATTCAGATACAGGCTTAACCATAAGCGGTTACCTGGCCATCCTGATTTGGTTCTTCGTAAGTACCGCACTTGCATCTTTGTAAATGGTTGCTTCTGGCATGGCCATCACGTTGATATGCAAGCACTTGAAAGTTCTGAATGCTGCAAGATACCGAAAACGAATCGTGAATTTTGGGTGGCAAAGATACAGAGGAACCAGGAGCGGGACTTGAAAGTGCAGCATGAACTGGCTGCGATGGGGTGGCACTCCATCACCATCTGGGAATGTGAGTTGAAAACGAAGGTACGTGAGAAAACGCTGGAATCGCTGGGCTTTACGCTCAACAAGATATTCCTGCAAGACCATAGCATCAGGCACTATGAGATACCAGAGGAAGAGCCACTGATAGCTGCAGAGGAGATTCCTACAGTATATGAGAATAAAGTAACAGATAAAACGTTATAAGAATAAAGTAAGACGAGATATGAGCGAAAAGCAGAAATATATTGACTTCGAAGCTTACGAACGTGTGGCAGAACCACATAAGCGTGAGAGAATCTCGGCTTGGCGTACTGCGATAGGACTTCAAGACGTAGATGGACTTCGTGTGTCCGAATATCTAAAAGAGACAGCGGTAAGGCACATTGAGGGTGACATCACCATTGATGAGGTGAGAGAACAACTTCGCTCATACTATGTAAACAAGACAACGCACGATGCTGATGATGCAGAAAAGGAAGAGGCAGATCGTGTTGCTGCAAATATTACGAAATTGCTGAATGAGCAGTCATTCTCATTTACTCCTTTAGAATTTCTGAATATCCATCGCCATCTGTTTGAGGGCATCTTTAAGCACGCTGGCGAAATCCGACCTTTTGACATCAGTAAAAAGGAGTGGGTATTGCAAGGAGATACGGTTGTGTATGGACGTGCTGCAGACATTCATGCCGCATTGAAATATGACATACAGACGGAGCGTGATTTCAGTTACAAAGGCTTGACATCAGATGAGATTATCTCGCATGTTGTGGACTTTGTGACTTTGCTTTGGCAGAATCATCCGTTCCGCGAAGGTAATACTCGAACAACAGCGGTATTCATAATAAAGTATCTGCGTTCTTGCGGTTTCAAGGTAAACAATGAACTTTTTGCCGACAACTCCTGGTACTTCCGTAACGCCCTGGTACGCGCCAATTATCGTAATCCACAGAAAGGCATACAACCAGACAAATCTTTCCTCGTGAAGTTCTTCCGTAATCTGTTGCTCGGTGAGAATAATGAACTGAAGAATCGCTATATGCTGATTGAATATAAAGAAGATTAGGACGATACCCATACAACCACCCATACAAGTTCAAAACGATATACAGCCTTCATCAGATAATGTAAGACACTTGGTATTAGCAATCGGCAAAGAAGAAATGAACGTGAAGAGTATGATGGAAGCCGTAGGTTTGAAGAACCGTCCTAACTTCCTCGATTATTCACTCACACCTGCCATTAATGAAGGATTTGTGCGCATGAAGTACCCAGAGAACCCACATCATCCACGCCAACGATATTTGCTGACGATAAAAGGAATGATGTTGTTGAACAATAAGTGATAGTTCAATTCTAAAATCAATAACAGATATGTCAAAAGCTACACTAAAGAAATTACTCCAATCTATGCCAAAGGAAGAAATCATTGGCATGGTTCTGGAAATGTATGATGCTCGCAAGGAAGCAAAGGAGTATCTGGAGTTCTATGCCAATCCTGATGAAGACGGTAAGTTGGAAGAGTACAAGAAGATTATTACAGAAGAATTCTATCCTTCGAAAGGACGTCAGGAACCAAAGACTCGTTTTGCTGTATGTCGAAAGGCGGTTTCGGACTATAAGAAGTTGAAGCCATCACCCGACAAACTGGCAGATTTGATGCTCTGCTACGTTGAGAATGCTTGCCAATTCACCTACGACTATGGAGATATGTGGGAGCAGTACTATACCTCTGTTGAGAATAACTTCGACAAAACAATGGCTTTCCTTGCCAAGAACAATCTGTTGGAGCACTTCAAATCTCGTCTGCAGATGTGCGTAGAATGGGCATCTCCTTGTGGATGGGGATTTGCTGATACCATTGCAGATATTTATTATGAATACTTCCCAGAAGATATATAGCATTTTTGTCTTGTGACACACATGTCGCAAAAACGCCGTAAAAAAAGGAATAATAAGCACATAATAAACATGAGCCTATAATACAAATAGCGTGTAACTCATTGAGCTACACGCTATTTGATAGTGTTTTGTTATGTCTTTACCTATCGGTCTCATTTGACCTCCTCGAATGTAATTATACATGAGTATCAATTAGTTATATATGCATGGTACAAATATGTTGTATAAATTCCGATAAAGAACCATCTTGAATGTTATCGCCAACAGTCAATTGTTTATTCATGTTGTTTCACTTTCTCCCAAAAATACCAAAGTTTAGAACCTTTTTCTTCCTCTGCTTTGAAAACCTCAGATATGTCGTATTGTTTTAAAGCCCATGCCCGTGTTCCTGCTTGACGAGTTTTTCTGTTCTCTCTTATTTCAATGATATCATATTCTTCTAACAATGGTATAATATCGTTTATAATCATGTCAGGATTTTTAAAATTAAATAATGGTGACTGCTTTATGTTTGATTCAAGAAGGCATGTCGTTTTGGAATACCGATTTAGAAGCCTTTTAACATTCTTGTAAAACTCCGTCGTACATACAGAGTTCTCTTCTGGCTTATTAGATTGAACATATTCAATTTGAATACCTAAATTTTGTAAAATATTAAATATAGCATGAGGAGAGTATTCAGTTTCCAAGTTCTCGTCTTTGGGGTGAGCGACTGATACCATATTAATAATACAATTATCATGAATACTTGATTCTTTGAAATTGTTGCTTTCACTCGTGATTACAATACCTGTAAAAGTGCAATTATCAAAATGCACATTTTTAAAATATGTCTTGTTAAAACTGATATTAACAAATGTGCAATCACGAAATAATACGTTTTCTATCCTCTTATTTTCAAAAACCAAACTAGAAAAACTAATTTTTCCATCAATTATTATAGTTTCTGTAGGAAAGAAACCATTAAGCAAGAAAGGCAATACAGTACCAATATTACTTTGAATATATGTTGGTTTCCACTCCTTTTTACGGATATCCTTCAAAATCTTGATTACAGGCATGATTTCTTCTGGAATGAATCGTGTAGATATATATTGAGCCACAGTATCTGGTAATTGTGCAACATATAAGAACTTATATAATTCTCTATTGTTATTGTCGTTCAAAGAATGTCTTATAATATCCTCTAAAGCTCTTGCTAAGAAAAAATTTTTAAACTCTTCGTGATCAAATTTTCTGTAAGAATCCCTGTTCTCAACATTAATAAGCATGGCATGCGATTCCACCATTCGCAAAATAATAGGTTGCAATTGGAGGTCTGTCTTCCATTCATCAAAGAGTATTGTTAATATCAGCTGAAGGTTTTCTACAGAGATTGTGTTTTTTTTGTCGGTTCCACATGTCAGCAGCAACTTCAGATAAAAGACGAATATGCTGTTCAAAACTAAGATATGGTTTACCCGTTTCTTTGTCTCGTTGTGTCCATTTATCAACTTCTCTATAGATAAACGCCTCAATAACATCGTTGATGTTTTCAAGATTATTATGTCCTTTCTTGTTGATGAATTCTGATGGATTTATATTGTCTTCAAATGAATAGTGAACTAATTTCGTAAATAAATACGGACGTTCAAGAAGCGGATGCTTGTCACTCTTTAAAGCCATAAGCAAGTTGTCATATTCGTTTGTGTCAAACGTGTATTTGTTAAGATATTCAACACATTGTTCTTTTTGCCAATTGCTTATTTTAATTTCGTTAAAAAGACATCCCCCACCAATATTACGATTTAAAATCCCTGTTCTTCGCAAATAATCTTGTGAGTTAAAAAAAGCTCTTCTTGATGCAGCGATAAGGACACCTTTACCTCGCATCTGTGATACCAGATTTGACAAAGAGTTAAGTGCTGTTTCACCACCCTTCTCTGCTGCCAACTCATCAAAACCATCTATTCCAAGAACAATAAGATGGTGGCGCATTAATGTTAATATTGAAGAAAAGTACAACCCAGACATTCTCAATTCTCCTAGTTCATACATGATGGCTTCATTTAGGCGCACTAAATCTCGTCCGTGTAAATCAATGTGCCAAAACAAAAAGTTAGTAGAGTTGTCAAGATAATGCTGTGCTTGACAATACTGAAAATGCCTTAAAAGCATAGATTTGCCGTGTCCTGCATCTGCTGTTACAAAACTGATTTTTGTACCAATTAATGCAGGATTATTGCTTTCCTCATATAGTATAGACATGGCCTTACCTTGTTTTTGCTGGTCAATGCTCATTAACATAACATTTGAATCCACATAGCATTGTTCCTCAGAATATTTTCTTTGAAGTATTTTAGATGCCAATATATCCAGATGAGAGAGTTCTTTAGCTAGGAAAAGACGGTATGGTATCTCCACACCGTTATACTTTACATATTTTCGACCGTCTTCATCCTCTCGTAATTGAATACTTAGCAATTGTCCATGGCGTTCGAAAATAACATTGCCACGTTCGTCACAGACCATCTCATGTTCGTCATCGGCAAATGAAGCCAGATCACGTTTAATGTTTTCAAATGCTTCTGGTGTCATACTAATAAAAATGTTGTAATTCCGAAATTATTATTTAACACATCACATTCTTGGACATGTTTATTATTTTTTGTTCCAATATATAATTTTACATTAGGATTTTTCCTACTACAAAGGGCTATTGATGGAAACAAATCGACATCGTCTGTTAAAACATAAATAGCCGCAGTATCTTCTTCTTCGCCATACGTTAATATGTCGCATGCCATAGTATCGACCATCTTCTGTCCATATTGAGAGAAAACACTCATGTTATTCACATTGCACCCATCCACATGGCATACTTTTTCTTTCTTCTTCGTAAATTTAGCTAATAATTCAACTGGACATTTGTCCTTATTGTTAGGACAATGTGGACGATGAACATCTTTTTTTATGATAAGTCTTGGTCCAGGTTTTTCTCTATATGTATTTCTCCATGGAAAATCAATTCCATAAATTTGTTCAACAAAGTCAATATTACCAACAATAGATTTCCCTTTGTATACATTAGGGAATGGTTCTATCTGTGCAAACTTAGACATTATAGAAGAGCCCCTATCTGTTAGTTTTTCATCTTGATACCACCCCTCGTAAATTCTAATGAGAATTTCATTAACTGTATCTGAGACTTGAAGAGCTTGTTCAACGACATCTTTCAAGGTCAATTCTATCTCTTTTGCAGTGCAATTGTCTGCTATGAATATATTATTGTAATCGACGATTAGAACAATTTTGCTCATTATTATTCAAATTACGTATAATGATCGACTCCTATTTATTTAGTATCACAAGAAGAATCTATTATTCTCTCATCTATCATGATGTGGAGATCATTGGACCTGTTCTTCAGTTTCTTTGCCAGGGTATCTGTTGTGGTGTTCCAGAACCAGGCAGGGAAGGTGTACTGTGCGAACTGAGCCGCCAGTTTGTTTGGTATGTTGTACTGGTTGGCAATGTTCCAACTGAGATTTGCCAAGTCATGCTGAGTGAGTTGTTCCTTCTTGCCAGTCTTCTCAATCTTGATGGGAAGGGTGGGTACAACAACACCATGAACGACCAATGAAACAACACACTCGCTCACTTGGAACAGTTCTTCGTCCGTGAAATCGAAAGGCATCAAGGTTTGTCGCACATACGCCTGAACCTTTGCTAACTTTTCTTCATCTGCCTTTTCTTTTATAGCAACGAACTGTTCACGTTCTCTTTTGCAAGTCTCCATGAATCTGCGTAGGCGTTCCTCTTGATTGAGGATTTGGTTATGCTCTGACATTTCTTCAATGGGAGATTGTTGAACCGGCTTTTCAACCGGATGCTCAGCGATGTATTTCTGTATCGCCTCCACCTCTATACGAGGACGGACATGCTTTTGAAAGGCATCTGCGTAAACAAAAGCTATCTTTGCTCCCGCCCAAAAGCATAAACGAAGGAATCCATAGAAGCAAGCAAACAGAACAATTGCGATGGCGGCACATGGGATATATCCCCAGTGATGCTTACCGCATATCAGAATGGAAAATCCGATCGCCAATAACGCAAGCAATACGGAAATCGTTATATGAAACCACTTTGGCATATTATTCTTTGTTAATGATTACCCATTTGCCTTCCTTACGACCGCCTTCACGAGAGAGAACACCTAGTTTCTTTAGTTTTGCCAGATCCCTTTCGATTGTCCTTTCATTGACACCGTCCTTTTCCGACATCTTTTCCGACATCTTTTCCGACATTTCCTTGGCGGTAAGAGCAGGATTCTCTGCAATGAAATCTAATATAATCTTCTGACGCTCAGACAATTCTCTTACGACATCTTTTCCGACATCCTTGTTCAGAACGAACTGTTCTTTTACGAAATCTGGGTGGCACGGAATGTCAATCAGAAAGTAAGTACGTTCTTCATCCGTCTCAATGGTTGCCTGTGGGGATCCATTGTCTTTTAGTTCATCCTGAATAGTAGGAATGCCAGTAGCTCGGCCTTCTGTTAGATCTAATTCTTTCAGGAATTCTCCCAACCTGCGGTTACGATAGCGACGTGAACGTAACGATATACCTTTATGGACAGCTTCCATCGGTATGGTATGGTTGGGGCCAGAGAAACTGAGAATGGATATGCGTTCAGGTTCTATGGTGATTTCAACAGGTTCCCGAATCGTCCAGTCTCTATGATACAAGCTATTGACAACAGCTTCTTCCAGAGCCTGATAGGGATAGTTGAAGAATGATATGGATTGCGCCCTGTCCTTGGGCTTAATAATCTGTTTCTTGATGATGTTGGTGTTCAGATAGCTTAACGTCTTCTCTATCATCTGTGGCACACTGCCCCTGATGGGTTCTACCTCAATCAGGTTATTGGGATTCTTCTCTCTACCTTCAGGGAAAAGAACTATTTCAATCTGAGCTTGATGGAAAAAGCGGTCTGGGCGTTCCGAGAACATCATCGCTGCCACATTCTTAATGCGCCATCCTTCCGGCACAGCCTCCAATAGATCCATCTGCTCCAGCACATCCTCCATGTGGTCAGTCAGTGAGATGTCAGCCAAACTACTCTTTACCTTAACAAGATAGTCATGTAGGAGCAATGGCGATATATCCGTCAGTTTGATGTCGTCGTTTCCACGGTCATCAAAGGGCATACGATTTGCAAGGTTTATCAATTCACGCTCGTATTCGTCTCTCGGAACGATACTGCTACTATTGTAGCGGATGTAGTAGTTGAATGTCTTCTGTTTCGCCGTTATTTGGTCAGGCACCTTGTATGGCCTGCGTTCACCTGGAGAAACCTTGATGACAAGAATCGTCTTTCCGTCTGCTTCTTCAATATACAGTCGGGGCTGATAGTACGGACGCATCAGGTTGTTATAACCCACCATATCCTTCTCGATAGGTTCTATCAGGTTAGGGTCAATGCCTGTAACGGGTCTTATTGCATGGCCATTCTCTTCTTGAACTCCCACCACGATATAGCCACCGCCAGTTTCGTCGAAATCATTGGCGAATGCGCAAATGGTGCGGTATATAGCATCAGGGTTCCAGCCTGTCTTATACTCTATGCGGTCACCTTCTACAGCTCGTCCGCTAAGAAGTTCTTCTATGTTGATTGGTAGTCTCATGATTCTGTTGTTTATTTATCGCTCTTTTGTTGACCAAAGCAAATCCTTCACATCCACATTGAGGCTTCTGGCGATTTCTACCAAAGTCTCTATGCTGGGTTGTGAAGCATTGGTGCACCACTTGCTCACCGAAGCTGGGTCTTTTCCCAACTGCTCAGCCAGCCACTTATTCGTTCTCTTTTGTTCGGCTAAAACAACCTTCAGCCGATTGATGTCCTGTGCCATTTATTTCTTTCTATCGTTGTTTATGATGCAAAGGTACAGCTTTTCTCTGAAATAATCACATATTCTTATGGTTTTCTATATCTTTATTTGCGTTTTAAGCAAATTTAAGAGCGTATAACTCATATTACTCGTATTGACAAGTAATATCACTCTACATTAAATTTTTGCCAATGTTGACACTTTTATAATCCATGCTTTTATTTTCTATTGTTGACCGAGGAGAAAATGTTCAAATCGAGTTCTAACCATGTTTTAAGTTCGATTTTTGCTACCTTCTCGCAAAATACGCACTTAAATCGATGTTTTTATGCTTTTTGCCTATTCCCGTTTTATTGATATGCCCGTACTTTTACTGTTGTTTCCGACACCTTTTTGGTCATTTACCTTTTTAAGAGCGTATTCCCCATATTATTTGTATTACTCATATTGATATAATCTGAGCTATAAGTCTATAAAACATGAATTATACCCAATATATTGCTCGTATCATCATGATATAAGATCTCTCCTACATTAAATTTCTGTCAATATTGACACTTTTTTAATGTATGAACTGCATTTCCATGGTCAAAAAATATAATAATAAGGCTGTATTTTAACATTGTATTGAGAGCCATTCAACGTTATTACTCAAATATTTTTGTTGCACTTTATCGACTTTTTTGTTGCGGTACAAATAAGGAACATATATGAGATAGGAAACGATAGAAATCGATAACGAAGACCAAACCCCTTAAAATGGCAAATCCGTGCAACTCGTTGAGTTACACGGATTTGATTACCGATAATTATTGTTGGTTTTCTTGACCTACTTTACCTCCTCGAAATCTGCATCTTGGACATCATCTGTTGATGATTGATTGTCTGATTGAGACTGCTGATTACCTTGGAAGCCTTGATCTGCTCCTGGTTGTTGTGCACCTTGATACATTTGCTGGCTTGCAGCTTGCATTACAGAGTTAAATTCATTGATAGCAGCATCAATAGCAGTCAAGTCTCCACTCTTGTGTGCATCTTTAAGTTTGCCAAGTGCCGTCTCCACATTACCTTTTTGATCTGCAGGCAGTTTGTCGCCATTTTCCTGAAGGAAAGTTTCAGCTGAGAATATAATAGAATCAGCTTGGTTCATCTTGTCAACACGTTCGCGTTCTTTCTTATCTGCGTCAGCATTAGCTTCTGCCTCAGCCTTCATACGATTGATTTCTTCTTCAGAAAGTCCAGATGATGCTTCAATACGAATTGCCTGTTCCTTACCCGTAGCCTTGTCTTTTGCAGTTACTTTAAGGATTCCGTTTGCATCAATATCGAATGACACTTCAATCTGAGGAATACCACGACGTGCTGGAGCAATGCCTGTGAGATTAAAAATACCAATTTGCTTGTTCTGATTGGCCATTGGACGTTCACCCTGAAGCACTCGAATAGTAACTTCTGTTTGGTTATCAGCAGCAGTAGAGAATGTTTCGCTCTTTTTGCATGGAATTGTAGTATTGGCATCAATTAGTTTTGTCATTACACCTCCAAGAGTTTCAATACCCATAGAAAGAGGAGTCACATCAAGTAGGACGATATCACCTACACCTTCTTCTTTGTTAAGAATAGCACCTTGAATTGCAGCTCCGATTGCTACAACTTCATCAGGATTAACCCCCTTAGAAGGAGCTTTTCCAAAGAATTGTTCTACTACTTGCTGAACAGCAGGAATACGACTTGAACCACCGACGAGAATTACTTCGTCAATTTCAGATGTACTGATTCCAGCATCGCTAATGGCTTTCTTGCATGGTTCAAGACATGCCTGAATAAGGTCGTGAGTTAGTTGTTCAAATTTAGCACGAGTAAGAGTTTTTACAAGATGCTTAGGCATTCCTGATGCTACAGTAATGTAAGGAAGATTTATTTCAGTCTGACTTGTACTTGAGAGTTCAATTTTAGCTTTTTCTGCAGCCTCTTTTAGACGTTGCATAGCCATAGGATCAAGAGCGAGGTCAATGCCTTCTTGGTCTTTAAAATCCTGAACCATCCAATCAATAATTTTCTGGTCAAAATCGTCACCTCCAAGATGAGTATTTCCATTAGTAGAGAGAACTTCAAACACACCTCCTCCAAATTCAAGAATTGAGATATCAAAAGTTCCACCACCAAGGTCAAACACTGCAATCTTCATATCTTTGTTAGCTTTGTCAATACCATATGCAAGAGCAGCTGCGGTAGGTTCATTGACAATGCGCTTTACATCAAGACCTGCAATCTGTCCTGCCTCCTTAGTTGCTTGACGTTGTGAGTCGGAGAAATAAGCAGGAACAGTGATGACAGCCTCCTTGACTTCTTGTCCGAGGTAATCCTCTGCAGTTTTCTTCATTTTCTGAAGTACCATAGCTGATATTTCTTGAGGAGTATGAAGACGTCCGTCAATATCAACACGAGGAGTATTGTTGTCTCCCCTAACTACTTTATAAGGAACGCGAGATGTCTCGGTCTGCACTTGATCATAGTTTTCACCCATAAAGCGTTTGATAGAAAAGACAGTACGCTGTGGGTTAGTAATAGCCTGACGTTTTGCCGGATCACCAATCTTGCGCTCGCCACCATCCATGAAACCTATCACAGAAGGAGTTGTGCGTTTACCTTCACTATTAGTTATAACAACAGGTTCGTTGCCTTCAAAAACTGATACACAAGAGTTTGTTGTACCCAAATCAATACCGATAATTTTTCCCATAATACTTATTTTTTAGTTTGTTTATAATTAATCTTTCTAAGTCAGAATATGACTCTCTACCTTCAATAGTAACAAACTATGTGCCAAATTTAAAAAAGCGCAAAAAAAATTCTGCCACCCTGTCTGTCAGTGGCAGAAAAAAGTATTAAGGGGTGTTCTATTAATTCGGTTCCCGCATTTTCTGCCTCACCTCAGCATAGTTCAAACAAGTTTGACTCTGCATTCGGTTCGTTGAAAATTCCCCGCAAAAATAAATAATTAACGAACTATGGGCGTTATTGCTATTTTGATACTAAAATGTAATTAATAGAACACCCCATTATTCTTGGCTAGTTTCTGGGGTGTCATTATCAATGTTGACCTTGAAAGGAAATACATCTAGAAGATTAGTTTCTTGAATTAAAGATACTTCGTAGTCGCTCATAGAACCTTGCATGCCCTCCTTGAATCGATGAAGTGCACCTTCGATATTTGCAGCTTGAACAAGCATTAATACTGCAGTCTTTTTTTCAGTTTCTGTCTTTTCATCAAGTGTGATGAACATGACTTTTACCTTATACCATTTGTCATCGTTTTCATTATCTGACATAAATAATTCTGAGTATTTAGCTCTCTTGATGTCAGTTACATTAAATTCTCCACTGCAAAATGGTGAAACTTCTTCAATAATGCGATTTTCGGCATCAGTAAATGTCAATGCATCAACAAGATAAGATTCTTTAAATAACTTAATTTTTCCTTCACCGATAGACTTCTCTGTAGCTACCTTACATTCAAACCAATTATTTGTAAGCATAAATTTAAATATGAGTTATTATTAATATGATTATATACGAAATTTTAATTATAGACTATGACTCTGTTCTTACTCTTCTAATCCTTTGCATGATAGATCGTAGTGTCCAAAATAGATTCATCTCAATGCGGAATAGTGTATAATATTTGAAAGGATAGTATCCGAATTTATTTTTTACTTTCTTGGGCAAAAGATTCCTGTCAATACTATGTAGTGCTTCTGAAATGCGGGTTCTGATTATATCCCTTTCGTTAGCAGTAAAATGCGATTTGCCGAAAAAATATTTTTTGTAAGCCCCCAGCAGATTATATAGACGATGAACTTCAAGAATAATCAACATATCCCTAGTAGCACCTTCTGAGATGAGTTGTTGCTTAAGGTTTATATTAGCAAGGATATGGTCAAAAGTATGAAGAGAAAGTTTCATTGTTGCTGACTCTGGATAGCGCCTATAATTATAGTTACCATGTGACAATGATATGGCTTTGGCATGTAAATAGAGAATACGAGTTGTGTTGTCATCACTATAATAATGCGTAGAGGTATCGTATGGAAATTCTTTAAAGAGATGTGCCTTTGCAGCAAAGACTCCATGTATGCTCCAGTCAATGGCTAATTGACATGCCTCCTTTCCAGAAATGATGTTGACATGTGGTGGAAAAAGATTAGTATGTTCGGTAATAGTTCCATCAGGAAAATGTTTTAATAATCTAAATAACACACAATCAATATTAGGGTCTTGATTGAATACCTTCATCACATTTTCTAATGAATCATTGTCAAACCAATCATCACTGTCAAGATAGCAGATATATTCACCTTTTGATACAGAAATGCCCTTGTTGCGAGAGTATGATGCTCCTTGATTTGTGTCGTTGCGAAGTAGTGTGATACGTCTGTCCTTAGTTTGGTATTGCTGTAGAATATCCCAAGAGCCATCTGTACTGGCATCGTCAATGCAGATGATTTCAATGTCTTTGAATGTCTGGGCAAGAAGCGAATCTAGGCACTGACAAAGGTACGGTCTTGAGTTATATACAGCAACGAGAACAGATAGCATAATCAATGACGTATTTTGTGAATTATTTGATGAATGATTGTGGTCTCTCTGTAAAGAATGTTAATGGATATGATACTAGATATGATTAGACACATAGGACATATAGTCCATTTCAAAAGTCTATGAGCTGAGTTAATATCATACATTAGTACAATAATTGCAATAAGAAGTAAGATGAACTGGATGACATAGATGTGTATGAGACGAAAGTCGAATCTAAAGTTGAACCTCTTACTATAAAGCGAGAATACAAATACGAGATTGATGATGCCACATATGGACAATGCAATTCCACATCCGATAAGTCCAAATCTACTATATGCAACAGGAATGGCAATGGCAACAAGTATGTCGTAAACTAATTCCACAAACATATACATCTTAGAATTGCCTTTGGCAAGTGCAAGATACTCTAAAGGTCCAAAAAAAGCTTTTAAGAACATGAAAACAGAAGCACAAACAGCCATAGGAATAGCAGCATGATAGTTGTTGGTATAAAGAAAATGTACCATGTGTGGCATAAAAAGAACTAATGCGCAGAGAAGTGGAGCCATAAGTAAGGCACAAATCTCAATTTGCTGATTTATAATAGTATTAGGAGAATCATGTTGAGAGTAGATATTAGCGCCCCCTGATGTAGGGCTGTTAATACAAAATGTGCAAGCAGCTGAGAGTCGAGGAAAGAAGTCTACCTCTAATGCTGTAAAAACGTATGATGCATAAGTGATGACTATACTATATCCAGCAGTGTAAAGTCCCACTGCAGCATTTCCGTCTGCAATTGAGGTGCTCTGATCTAGTATGAAATGACGTATGATAAATTCAGAACCTTTGCCAAACACACCTGCAATGACATAGCCGATGCCAAGAGTAATCATAGGATATCCAGCACGTATAGTGTCATACCAACTTGAGCGATAATGTGGAGTGAGGTGATTGTGTGAGAATATAATATAGGGCGACACTTTGTTGGAATGATAGGTCGTTATAATGAGAATGGCAATGTGATTGAGAAGAAGTGCAATAGCTATTCCTTTGAATGAAAATAGAAAGTAAATAGGTATTGTAACAATTAGCGCGGCAATGGTTGAGAATACGGATACTACGGCAATGCGCTTTAGTTGTTTGGCGCCCTTTAGAATAGCTTGCTCACCTGCAATTATAGTGCTGATTCCAATAATGGGAGCAACCATAATGATATTGACAGGGTCTGTCCATTTAATGAAAATAGCAGCAATCAAAGCCACAGTAATACCTAGCAATCCTGCAAGAAGACACCAGATACGTACAGTGCGAATAAACTTAGTGATACGTTCTTGGTCGTTTGACTCAAATAGTTCGGCTACATGTTTGATTGCAGAAAAACAGATACCAAAATCAGTAGAGTGATGGACGAGTTCAATAAAATTGGCTAGCAGACTAATAATGCCAGTTCCAACAGGGCCCAATAGTGATGCTGTGATTCTGTTACGTACAATATTAATGAGCAGATTCAGTCCTTGTACACCACCAAATAATCCTGTACATTTAATGACATGGTCTAATTGCTTTGATTCGTTAGTGTGCATTTCTGAAATGAGGAATAAATATTGGTTATTTTGAGTGCAAATATAATAAATAATTACGAATTAGAAGTAATAAAAGAGAAGTGTTTTTAAAATTCTTCTTTCACCTCTAAGTGTATTGACTTATGAGTAGTGGGATGGAAAAAATCAATAGCTATAGCTTGTAGATATAGTCGAGTTGGGGAAAATGAAGATTGAGAAGAATCAACCAAATTGTATGACTTTAGTCCATAGAGACTATCACCCAAAATTGGAGCATTGAGTCCTTCTTGTGAGGCGGCATGAAGACGTAATTGGTGCGTACGCCCAGTGAGTGGATAGAATGCTACTCGAGTTACCTCAAGACCATTAAAGATTTCATTGCCAATAATGTCATAACGTGTCAGGGCTTCTTTGCCTTGTATGTGATTAATTTTTTGACATGGAGGATTCTTGGCATCTCGTGAGATAGGAAGTGAAATCATGAGGCCATTTGATGATAGAGATGAATAGTGCACATTCTTATTAGCATCGTGAGTTGAGTCATGTACAAGTAGTGCAATATATTTTTTATGTATTTCGTGTCGGAAGAATTGACGTTGCAATGTTTCGTGCGCATCTTTTGTGCGTGCCAATATCATGATTCCAGAAGTATCCATATCAAGACGATGCACTATTGTAGGAGTATCATTGTCAATATGATATCTATGCCGTATAATTTCTTCTACATTAGGAGCAATAAAATTGCCAGGAACACTGAGTAAACCTGAAGGTTTATTTACAACTACGATATCGTTGTCTTCATATATTATCTGTAGTTGATGCACTGTCTTTTGTATCCTTATCAATAAAGGATTGGGCTCAACATCAATACCTTGTAGCATCCAACTTAGTAGAGGTTTACATTTACTATTGCAAGCAGGATACCATTGTCCGTGATGTTTTATTTCACCTTTAGGTGATTGACCCCACCAAAATTCGCCCATACACAGAGGTCGTAGATTGTGCAGATATGCATATTGAAGCAATTTGGGCGCACAACATTCTCCCGTGGCTGCAGGAGGTATGTGCTCTGTGTTACTAGTAGGAGAAACTAAATCCCGAGGCATTCCGAAAAAACGTCGAGTTGGGGTATCGGAATGAAAATCCTGAAAAATTTCAATTATATCTTTTGATTGCTGATGAGCATTGAGAAGATGGTATTGTCGAAACAAGTTTAGTTGCAGTTCTCTTGATTTGTTGGCATTGGTAGGGATAGAGTTCTTTGGTAATTCGTATATTGAAGGTACGAAATATTTATCTGAAGTGCTACTACCAGATGAGGCCGCAATGAATGATAATGTGCCTTCACTAGTGAAGGCAACAAGTACTCCGTACATCTTACCTTGAGACTTAGAGTCTATGCACCTTCTTTTCAAATGTTCCTGCACTTCATTGCCAGCATGAAGAACTAGCGGATGAGGTGTGTAATCAAACGGAAATGTAAAATGTTCCGGAGGGGTAATATTAGAAGTTAGTGAATGAACCACTACTACTCACCATCTTCGTAGTTTACGTAAGTCTTGGCTGAAACTGTGTTAGTTGTCATGTATAACGTATTGCCAGCATGGCATGACACAGTAGCAAAAAATGATACATTCATGAGCGTATTTGCTTCAGGAGCAACCATTATGAAACGTAAGTCACCATATTCATCAGGGGTAATACTGAATGTTTTTGATGTGCCATTATACTGCACAGTACCCTTATACCAAGAACAATATTTACCGTGATCAGCTACTTTAACTACTACATTTAGGGTATCTCCACCAGTACATTCTTCAGGTAAAACCATTGAAGCAAGTGTTGGTGGAACAGATGTCTTGTCGTCATTATCACACGATACAAATACAACACAACAAAAAGCTAAAATAAAAGAAAGATATTTCATGTTTAATTATTATTAATTAGTGAAGAATATTTTGCGATATATTTTCCGAGAATGTCAAATTCAAGATTGACTATTGTTCCTGGACTGATATTGTGGAAATTAGTTATTGAATGAGTGTATGGTATTATGCATACCTGGAAAGAGTTATGGGTGGGATTGCAAACAGTCAATGATACTCCATTTACTGAAACCGAACCCTTATCAACACAGAAATATCCCTTTTTCGCCATTTCTTTGTCGAACTCATACATAAATGTGTATATCCAACTTCCATTAGCGTCCTCTACGTTGGTGCAATGAGCCGTACAATCAATATGCCCCTGCACAATATGACCGTCAAGAAGGCCTTCCATCTTCATGCTACGTTCTATATTCACTTCATCGCCCACATTCAAAAGTCCAAGATTTGAGCGATCAAGCGTTTCTTTCATCGCAGTGACAGTATAAGTTCCGTTTGAAATCTTTACTACAGTAAGACACACCCCATTATGACTAACACTTTGATCAATCTTCAGCTCGTCCACAAATGAGCATTTAAGGGTAAAATGAATATTGTCTAACTCGTGTTCAATGGCAATTACTGTTGCTGTCTCTTCAACTATTCCAGAAAACATGTTAATTTAATTTTTTAGTTTTTGTCTTGTGATGAATTACCTATACTTATTTTGCTGACAAATTTAGATAAAAAAAATGATTAATAAAACAACGTAGATAAAAAACGAAGAAAAGGTTTTGATTGCACAATAATATCTTAACTATAATTCGTAATAAAATTGGGGAATTTACATAATAATTCATAAACTTTTAGAAAGTTTGTGAAGTTTTGCGTAACTTTTTAGTAATTTTGCAACAATTTGTGATATGTATGAAAAATCAAATTAAAACAAATAAACATCTAAAGGGATTGTTGGCAATAAGTCCAATGATTTTTTTTATTGTATTTTATTTATTAACATCATTGTTGGCAAACGACTTTGGTAAAGTACCGTTAGCTATTGCCTTTTTGTTATCTTCAGTGTATGGGGTGTGTATTATTCGTAATAAATCATTGTCTGATAAAGTGCTGATATTTGGACGTGGAGCAGGAAAGGCTAATGTGATGTTCATAATATGGCTATTTTTTCTTGCAGGTATTTTTGCTAATGTAGCAAAAGTGACAGGGTGTTTTGATGAGACAGTAAAGCTTACTCTTAATATCTTTCCTCCAAGTTATATATATGTAGCATTGTTTGTCTCGTCATGCTTGGTTTCTATGGCTACTGGAACATCATTGGGAACAGTTCTTACCTTAGTACCAATAGGTGTTGGATTGGCAGAAAGCATAAATGCAGATATATCGTTGGTGATGGCAATCATAGTAGGCGGTTCTTTCTTTGGAGACAATTTATCGTTTGTTTCTGACACCACTATTGTAGCAACGTCTACTCAGGGATGTGAAATGAAGGATAAGTTTAGGGTAAATTTCCAGATAGTATTCCCCGCAGCTATATTATTGATAGTATATTATATATACATAGGAGTTGGACAGGAAGGTATTTCAACAGAATATGATGTAAACTTCTTAAAAATACTGCCTTATGCAGTTGTGATAGTTCTCGCAGTATGTGGCTTTGATGTCTTAATTGTGTTGTCAATAGGTATAGTTTTGGCTGCGACTTTGGGCATAGTATATGGTCAATATGATTTCTATGGCTTGTTGACTGCTATGAGTGAAGGTCTGTTCAGTATGCAAGAGGTATGTGTGGTAACTATTTTGGCAGCAGGTTTGATGGCATTGATAGAAGATAATAGAGGACTAGATTATTTGTTAAGTCAGATGGCAAGGATTATGAAAGGCAAAAGGAGTGCAGAGTTTGGTATCAGTCTGTTAGTTATAGTTGCGAATATATGCACTGCAGTAAATACTGTAGCAATCCTATCAGTCAGCAATATTGCAAAGAAAATCAGCGATAAGTATGGATTAGACAATAGAAAGGTAGCAAGTATATTGGACATTTTTGCCTGCGTAACCCAGGGGTTGCTGCCTTATGGCGCTCAATTACTTGCAGCATCATCACTTGCTGGAATTACAACAATGGCAATGATACCATATTTGTACTACCCAATGTTGGTAGGACTATCAGCTATCATTGCCATCATTTTTAGATTACCGCGGAAGTATTCTGCATAGAAAATGCCTCCCCCAGAAGTGGGAATTATTTAGGTTGCACTAAACGAATTTCGTAGAGTTCACCAACTTGAGTACGAGAATGTGCCTGAAATTTGATGCGTACTTGTTTCTTATTTTCAAGTAGGTTTGCAGGAATAGGGTATTCTTCGTACTTGAATTGAGAAGTACGCCATTTACGAGTGTTGTTGACAGACTTTATGAGTTGCTCATCAACATAGATGTCAAATTCACAACTCTTCCATTCATCTTGTCCCCAAAATTTCAGACGAATACTGAGGTTAGTTTTACCATTAGTATTCATCATATAACTGAAATAGTGTCCATTGCGTGCATCACGGAATGGAATATCATTAGTATAACCCTTGTTAGATTGATCTGTTTGCATCTGATGGTCGGTCTCAGGTTGTTGCTCGCCTGGCTGAACCTTGTCAGTAGTGCGTGCGTCAAGAGCTTGTCGTTCACGTTCTGCCTTTGCAAGGGCTTCCATATATGACTTATAATCCTCGTCACTAAGTGCAAGCCAATACATCATGTAGCGAGAGTCATGAATCTCAAAGAATGGCTGAAGTTCACCTTTTATTGGATTATTCATACGTGTTTTCAAAGTGAAATGCAATGGCTTTCCTTGAATAGGCACGAGATCGTTTGCTATGTCCTCAACATTATGTGCAATAAGGTATGGAGCTTGGTCAATAGGTAGTTTTTTCCCACTAGCATACTGACCGAAACGACTATCATCAGCAATAAGGTGAGCCATATCTTCCGTGCCAGTCTTCATGCCAAGAAGAATCGGACCATGCATAATTGCAACATATTGAGGAACATTTGGCAGATGTTTGAGATAAGTGTGCATAGGAAATTGAACTTCAATAACATCACCCTTTTTCCAGTTACGAAGAATTCTAATATATGAACCTGGTTTTTTATTGTATGAAACGGCTTGCCCGTTTACTAAAATCTTAAGTGCACCATCTTGTACCCATGAAGGATAGCGAATATTCATAACGAAGAGCCCCTTTCCCTTCTGAATGGTAATATGTGAAGATTCTGAATAAGGAAAATTAGTCTCTTGTCTTATTATTATACCCTTTTCTTTCCATTTTAATTCAGAAGCAACAAATAAATTTACATATAAATCGTTGTCGCGTTCAAGATCGGTAGTATATATAAATTGTCCGTACTTTGCATGATTTTCCATACCAGTACCCACGCAGCACCACATAGCTTCATTGGGGGCAGAGTAATTGCGATAATGTCGTGGGCGTGCAGGTGTGAAATATACGTATCCCCCATGTTCAGGATGCTGAGTGGAGAGAATATGATTGAATGTGGCCAACTCATAATAATCCGCATATTCAGCATTATCTGGATTTGCACGATGTAATTCTTCAGTAAGTTTCAACATATTATTAGTATTACATGATTCAGGGCCATCAATGTCATTGATAAGGTCAATGCTTGATTCCTTACTAGGAAAATGCTCTCTGCGGCTATTTCCACCAATTGCAATCGTACGGTCACGAGTAACTACATCCCAAAAAAATTGGCTAGCATAATGATAGTCAGCATTATTGATGAGTTCAGCAATACGTTGGAATCCTACAGCCTTTGGAACCTGAGTGTTAGCATGGACATTATCAAGATTATCTGTGTGGCTCTCCATTGCATTTAATAACCATTTATGAGAGAAACGTATAGCACAATCCATATATTTTTTCTGTCCAGTAATTGCATAAGCATCAGCAAGTACTTCGTTCATACCACCATGTTCCATCCCGAGCATGCGCTCCATTTGTTCGTTGGATAGATTGGCAGTAAGCGAAATCGCCCAATCACAGAAATGGACGAATAGAGTCTTTGCCTCTTCATTACCGCAATATAGCCAAGCATCTCTAAGACCAGCATACATTTTATGAAGATTATAGAAAGGAGCCCAGGCCCCATTGAAAACGCTGAAATCACCTTTCTGGAATCGACTCCATATATTTGCGCTATTTGGCATACCTCCAACATAGTTAATGCCCCATTCAGGATTATTTTTACCATTGGCTTCCACACATTCCTTTAGTTCATTAATCATGTACAACATACGTTCTTCACATTCTTTATTTCCTGTAGCGGCATTCATTGCCATTGCTGACAAATAATGTCCACCGACGTGACCATCTAAACCATCCCAATTAGGGTAAGCTTTAGCTTTAGGAGTAAGACCAGCTTCCTTGCGATAAGGTGCAAGGAGACGATCGCAATCGTATTTAAGCAGAGTTTGGATATTCAAATCTCTTGCCCGCTTAAGAGGTCCGTCAAGCAGAGTGACGTCAGATAATGGAAATTCGTTTTTGTACAATTTATCTTGAGCCTCTATGGTAAGAGAAATACAGATTAAACATAATAGAAGTAGATTATTCTTTTTCATTTGAGTGATTTTTTTGTTGTTATTTGATTGTTTTTACAGACTTTGGAGACCAGTTATTAAAGAAACGCAGAACTTTTTCTTTGTCATAACTTTGTCCATTTTCCAGATATCCACTATCCTGTAGATGCATTACATTTCCGTCAGCATCAAGGACAACAGGTACAGGGTAGCCAAAACGACCAGCGTTATTGAATCGAATCATTAAAAGTTTATCTTGTTCCTTGTCTTTGCTGGGATAATTAACATGAATGTATATAAAATTGTCTTGAACGACTTTATTGATCTCTGCATCTTCGGAGATAAATTTAGCAAATCTTAAGCACCAAACACACCAATTACCTCCAACTTGGCAAATGACATATTTGTTTTCAGATTTAGCCTTGGATAAGGCCTCTTTAATTTGAGTAGTTCTGTCAATATCCTCGTTGTATATTTTTGTATGTTGTGCATTAATATTAACACAAATTACTACGCATAAGACAAAAGAAATTAGAAATTTCATAATTTAATACTTTTAGCATTACCATCATATTTAACAGGGAAGAAATTGGCATTTGCAACACGAATCATGAATTTACGAGATGTATGCATTCCTTTGAATGACCCCAGACGTTTATCTATTGTGAGCATTCTTAGTTTGTCATTCCATTTGAATGTGATAGTGGAATAATGTCCTTTCTCATAATTGTAATTATCCCCTTCATCTTCATAAAGGGTAAATTCTGCATTAGCACCAGGATAAATCATGATATCCAGATTGTTCCAATCTAAAACATTGGCATTACGTACGTCAGCTTTACAAAGAGGAATGATGCTACCTGCGCGAACAAATAGTGGAGAATGACTAATAGGGGCTTCAGCATGAATTGTTTGTCCTCCTATGTATTGTTTATTAGTCCAATAATCATACCATTTTGCACCTTGTGGAAGGTAAACATCGTAAGTCTTTACATTGTCCCAATTTGCTGTAAATCCTTCTTGATATAATGATTTGTTATTGCGGTTCCAACCCGAAATTTCATTTGTGATATTGGTAGTTTCAGGTGTATAAAGCGCATTGACAACAGGTGCCACAAGGAATGAATGTCCGAACATGTATTCATGATTGTTGTTCCATACTTTTTTATCATCCTTGAAGTCCATAACGAGTGCTCTCATAAAAGAATCATCATTTTTACTTACTTGCCAACTCAAACTATATATATAAGGCATAATTTCATATCTCATCTTAATTGTAGAAAGTAGCGCATCATATATAGGTTCGCCAGGTTCACCAAAATGATAAATTTCGCGAAATACTTCCGTGCCATGGCTGCGCATCATAGGACAAAATAGTCCAAATTGCATCCATCTCACATATAACTCTTGATATAGTGGGTTTTTTGTAGCTGTGTTATCTGCATAGCCTTTATTGTATGCATTAGCAAAGAATCCACCTATATCTGAATTTACGTTTGGATTGGCTGTAAGTGTATAATTGAGACAAAGTGGCACTTGTTTGCGGAAACTGTCCCATGAAGAACTAACATCACCACTCCATGTGTTTGCCCCAGTACGTTGTTGTCCTGCAAAATAACTACGAGTAAGAATGAAAACTCGCTTTGTACTGTCAATAGCACGTTGATTTTCATAGACACCTTCTACTGATTTAAGCGGGAAGGCATTTCTTACACTTCTCCATGTTCCCATAATATCTTTTCCTGTATTAGGGTCTGTGATAGGACGTTCTTCATCTAAATCACTGTCTTTAAAAGAATGATGGTCAGGATCAGTAGAGTCCATCCACCAAGCGTCTATTCCAGCATTATGAAGGCGACTAAGGTTTTTCCAATAAATATCACGTGCTTCCTTGCTATAAACGTCGTAGCAAACGACATGGCTAGGATAGTCCATATTAGGAGGCCATGCAGAAAGACCGCTCTGAGGCCATGTTTCAAAACTGTACAATAAACCTTTTTTGCTTAGTTCACGAAAAGCTTTTGTTTCAGGACCGAAACTGGCCCAAATACTAATGCTTATGTGTTTGCTGAGATTATGGATGTGGTCAATCATACGCTTGTAATTACTGAAGTCATCACTAAGAAATTCCATAGCATTCCATAAATAATTGTTGCCCCAATATTGCCAATCTTGTATGATACCATCAAAAGGAACTTCATTTTTCACATAAGTATCCACAACCTCTAAAAGTTCTTGTGAAGATTTGTATCTTTCTCTGCTTTGATGAAACCCATACGTCCAAAGTGGTAACATAGGCACTTTGCCAGAAAGTTTGCGCATTTCTTTGATTACCCCATCTGCATTTCCGCCAAACATAAAATAATAATCTATTTTGCAACCGACCTGACTTTCTAACGATAACTCAGCATCATCATCAATACGGGTAGGGGAGTAGTTATCCCAGTAAATTCCATAGCCTTTTATACTTTGAAAAAAGTTTGAATAATCTTCAAGATTAGACTGCATCATAAGCCGATGTTCGCCACGTTGGTTCATTTTTTCATTTTGGAGCATTCCAATGCCATAAATAGGCTCATCCTTGTCTAGAGCAAATGATTGTTGAATCTTAAAACGTCCTTTGTCTGGGCCTTGGGTAATAGGAGTAAATTTCATACTCGCTTCACTCATAAGTTTATTACCTTTAGAGTCAAAAAATGTAACCTGTCTTGAAGAATTATTTACAGCAACAGTGAGTACCGAAGAAGAGTATGTAGTGATGTCCCCCACAGTCTTGATCTTAATTTTTACTAATTCAGGTTTTGCTGTTACAACGAATGATAGGTTCGTTTCTTTGCTAGTATCAGGAGCATTTTTTACCACTCTTACTGTATTAGGAGTGAAAAATGTTATCTCTTGTGCGCTCATGTATGTGAACGCACAAAAGAATAATAAGGTAAATAGATTAGTCTTTTTCATAATAATATCTTATGGAATAATAAATTTTGTTGCACACTGATTACCGTAGTTGTCAATTATATTTGCAATATATGTACCTGCTGGCAAATGTACTTGGTAAGAATTAATGCCATTATTCATGTTTAATGTCGTCGTACGAATTGTCTGACCAGAGATAGTAGAGATATTGAGCTCGATTGTACGACATTGTTCACTTTTTGCAAGAATATATCCGTGTGAATATTTAATACTGAGTTCGCTATTGCTGGCATAAGTATTAATTACTTCAATATCAGTGGGCTGTGGACGTGTTTCGGTATGAATAGTGTCGTAGGAAGTTATGATGTTGCTACCACCTATAGTTGGATGATTCATAGCCATAATTTTATTGCTACCATCAGGATAGCGTCCATATGACATACAATAAAGGTGTTCGTTATATTGTAGTGTGTCAGCCCATGCGCTATTTTCAGCGGTAAGGGTAAGATAGCAATCATTATCATTTTCAATTTCAAATGATGTATGTAGTTGACTCTCTGCATTCTTCTTGTCGCACCAAACTACCAAGAAACCATGAGGCTCAATGACAGTAGAAATGCTTCCTGACTTAAACGTGTATTTACGTGGTTTATTAAGATTATCTGATAATGACATTCCTGCAATGTCAATAGCTTTGTCTGTTGTATTATACAATTCTACCCATGGGGCTTTCTTATATAAGTCGTTGATAAACACATCGTTGTCTGCACTAACTTCGTTGATGCGGACTGGTACGTGATTAAGAGCAAATATTTCTTCGTCATTTTCTTTCTCAAAAATAGCTATTAATTGAGCGTTATCAGTCAGTTTGATTTGTGAATCAGTAGATATAAGTTCCTCATCAGACACTTTTCTTGCAGTGGTAGAGAGTGTTGCAAACCATACAGCATCAGATGACGTGTCGTTATTATTGTGGACTTCTACAGCGATGACGTTATTCCCACTAGTGAAATATGATGCAGGTATAGTCATTACCTGTGGAAATGAATATTGGTCACAATAAGTTGTCGCAAATGTGCTGTATGTAATAGTTCCGCTTGGCATATTCCATCTGCCAACTTCTTTACCATTAATGTACACGACACAACCATCATCAGCCATGAATGACAGCTCAAATTGATCATCGGCAGTAGGAACTACATCCAAGTTGAATGTCTTGCGAAAATAGTATGTAGGATGTTTTTCAGTAGTTTTTGTCTTTATGTGAATATCAGGCCATGTGTCGCCATTAATATATCCAAGTGGGGCATTTCCAGTACTCCATCCTGATGTAGAGTAGGATGTTGCTTTCCAATTTTTGCCATCAAGACTACCTTTGTCATAATAAGACCATGAATCGTCGTTGTCAAATAAAGGATAAAGCCCCGTAGAGCTATATTTTTGCCATCCTTTGAATTTATATCCAGCAGGTGCTTCTGCGGTTATAGTAGCAGGTAGAAATAGTGTGCCACTGAATTTATTGAATGGAATGGCTTGATTATTAAGGAGAATCTTACTGCTATTCAAATTACTAACAAGAGTTGCCTGAATTGATTTTACTCCATTCATTTGCATCTTAGTATAATTCTTTAAGTTGTTGATTTGTTGATTTTGCCTATCAGCAGAAAGCATGTTAATGACTTCATTAGCTGTATTCCAAGGAGAGTCATGACCTGCAACGGACATTACAGAGGCGGCTCTTGTTGCAATTTCCTTAATGATAGATGCAGAATTAACAGGGTCAAAAACACTGCCAACTACAAGACAAAAAGCATCAATAAATTGTTTGCGAAACTCTTGATAATTAAGCATATTTAGCCAAATCGTAGCCAATTCTAATTCAACGGTCTTATTTTCTGTAATAGTCCCACTAGGGGTATATAAATTTGCAAGTTTTTTGTATTGAGTATTTTGTACAACATTAAACATATTTCCAGTGATGTTGAATGAAGCATCAAGGTCAAACAAAGTGAAACGGAATTTACCACCTTCAAGTCTAGGGCAATATCCCTTTATGTTGTTGCTGTTAGCAAGCCAGTCATCACTACAAAGATACATTTCCAATGCAAAGTAGTTAATAAACTCGTCAATGTCAACCAATTGCTTGATTTTTTCGTAGTTTTCAGGTGTGTTAGGTTGTTTTGTAAGATTATACCACTCAAGGAACTTTTCTTTTGTACCCTCTTTTTGTACATATCCAGAGTCTGGGTCATATTCAAATTGATCTAGATCTTCATCGCTTATTCCCCTATTTGCATATACCCAATCTTTATTATTTGGTTCGCGCATATTAAGTACATTGTATAGCTTGCCATTAATATATACAAAGACAGGTTTATAGTCTTGCCAGTCAACGTCAATTCCAGAACGTGCGATTATTGACTGCAAGGCAGCATCTTTAATACGGCATCCAGTATAACAATCGTTTCCTCCATTACGAATTTGTAGAGTTTTGTTTTTGTTGTAAGGTTTATCTTCAAAAAAAGCATATGGCATATACTTTATGCCGTACACTTTATTAGCTTTCAGTTTGAAAGAGTGCGGAGTCCATGCGCGGCTCCAACCGCCAACTGCAGCCATGTTGACTTCTTGAGCAAAAGCAACTTCTTTACTATCGGGAATATACTCAAATGAAACAGGACGATCCCAATCCATATTCCAATTACATCTTGCACTTTGTCCTCGACCTGCACGACCATTACCTTTGCCTTGATTGAAAATTCCATATTCTGCTCCATTAATATTGTTGTCATCTGACACAATAGATATTATTGGAGCATTGAAATTTTTGTCCTTATATATATATGAACAAGTCTTTACATCACTTGGCAGATATCCGTCTTTGAAAAGGCGAAAGCGATATGGGGTTGATTTAGTTACAGTAAATATGCCTGTAGTAGAAGTACTTCCGTTTTCCAACGTAGGAGTTGAGCCATTGGTCGTATATCTCAATGTGGCACCTTGTGGTATGTTGACTGTCACTTGCAATGTTCCTGTAAAAACTTGCCCAGGTTTATTTACTACAGGTAAAGATAATTGTTCTTCAGCAAATTTAGAGGTAGAATTGGTTTTGTCTGGTGTAGCATTACCAGTCCACCCCCATTCATCACCTCCATCTTGTTTTCTTGCATATGAACAACGACGTATAGCTATTGGATAATCTTGTTTTGCGACTAAGTTTCCATTAGTATCAGATAGATATATTGTTCCACCTTCTTCTACATTTAGCTTGAATGAGCATTGAGTTCTGCAATACTCATCATTGTGGTCAAACCATATAGTTTTGAATCCATGAGATGGAATATTGGCCATAGAGCTAGGAATTCTCCATTTTTTTAAATTGTTAGCATCATCACTGAGATAATACAACTTGATTGATACTGAAACATCAGTAGTGTTATACAACTCAATGAAACCACCATAATTCCATGATGGATCCATAAACATATCAAGATTGGCAGGCATGATTTCGTTGATAATCATTTTTTCCTTGTCACCATCCTTGGCTAAAGTTTGTAATGTTGCACATAACCATAATGCGCAGCAGAATGTAAATAGGTTAAATTTGTTCATTATTTTGTCATTATTAAAACTTTCTTTCCATTTTGGATATAAATTCCAGCAGGCAGATTCATGCGGGTTGATATTTTTCTTCCTTGAAGGTCATATATGCCATTATTAATATCTGCAATTTCTCCAGTGGAAATATTTTCGATATCTGTAATAAATGGCTCATCGTATGTGCTCTTAATATTGGTTCTGCCAATTGTAGAAACACCCATTACCATCATTTGATTTGCACCATCAGGGTAGCGACCATAAGTTTGATTGGTGTATTGTTCATTATATTCAAAAATGTCAGTCCAACTATCATCTTCTGCCGTCAACATCAAAATACTTCCATCGTCATTGTTTAATTTAAACGATGTATGGATTTGGTTGATAGCATCTTTCTTATCACACCAAACAATTAAGAACCCATGAGGCCGTATGATAGTGTTGATATTTTCGTTTTTCATAAATTGATATTTGTGAGGTTTACTCTTGTTATCAGAAAGATACATCCCAGCAATATCAATGGCTTGGTCTGTTGTATTATAGAGTTCAACCCAAGCACCTTTCTTACCTAAATCATTGATATAACTATCATTTTCAGCACTCACCTCATTGATACGAATAGGAGTGATGAATTGCTCTTTCAATTCCTCTTCAGATAATTTTTGGAATGTGGCAATAATATTGACTGTGCTATTTGTGGGCAATGTATATTCTTCTTCTGTACTGATAATTTTAGATTTGCTTACATCTTTCCACCCAGCAAACTTATATCCAGCTGGAGCAACAGCTAGTAGTTTGGCAGGAGCAAACAATGCTCCGTTAAATTTATTTGTAGGGACTGGAATTCCATTAAGATAAATTTTTGCAGTTTCAGTATCTGTTGAGAATTTAGCTGTGAACTTTGTTGTACTTGATAACTTCATACGTGAATAGCTCTTAAGATATCCAATCATAGTATTTTGATATGAAGCCGTCAATTTATTCTTGAGTTCATTCGCAGAGTTATCAGCAGAACCACCTTTCCCCTGTTTCATTACCTCATTGGCATGTTTTGTAACTTCAGTAATTATATTTTTTGCAAATGTAGGATCAAATACACTTCCACTAACAAGACAGAATGTATCAATAAATTGTTTTCGGAAATACGCATTATTCAACATATTCAACCAGATTGTTATGAGCTCAATCTCGTATTGTTTTGCTGATTTTTGCCTACCATCAGGTTCGTATAGAGGATATTGGTTTTGGTGTGTTTGGTTATTTTCTATATATGTGAACATATTTTGAGGTTGAGTCCACCATCCATCTCCAGTAGTGATTTGGAATGCTGCATCAAGGTCAAATAAAGTAAAACGGAACTTACTATTTATATCATCTTGATTAGAACGGTATCCTTTAACATTATTACTATTACCAATCCAATCATTACCTCCAAGAAACATCTCGATGGCAAAGTAATTTATGAATTCGTCAATGTCAACAATTTGTTTGATTTTTTCGTATGTAGTATTGTTGGAAGCATTCTTTGATAGGTCATACCACTCCTTGAATTTAGCCTTTGTGCCTTCTTGCTGAACATATCCAGAGTCTGGGTCATATTCAAACTGATCCATATAATCGTCATCAATGCCTTTATTTGCGTAAGCCCAGTGCTTGTTGTTTGGTTCACGCATATTCAGAACTTCGTAGAGAGTTCCATTAATATAAACAAAAATAGGTTTGTAGTCTTGCCAGTCAACGTCGATTCCAGAGCGAGCAACTATCATCTGTAATGCAGCATCTTTTATACGGCAATAATTGTCATTACCTCCATTTCGAATTTGAAGGGTTTTATTTTTGTTATAAGGCTTGTCTTCAAATAGTGGATAGCTCATGAATTTTTCTCCATAAATTTTATTTGCTTTTAATTTGAATGAATGAGGTGTGTTAGCACGGCTCCATCCTCCTACTGCGCTCATATTAACTTCTTGTGATAAAACCGCTTTGCCCCCATCTGGTATATACTCAAACGAAACAGGACGATCCCAGTCCATATTCCAGTTGCATCGTTCTCCTTGTCCTCTTCCAGCACGTCCATGACCATTTCCTTTTACAAAGATACCATAGTCTTTGCCATTGATATTCTTATCGTCAGTAACAACTGAAATAATTGGCGCGTTGAAAGTCTTGCTACCTTTTAATATGTAAGAACAGGTTGTTATGTCGCTTGGTAACTTACCATCCTGGAATAAGCGAAAACGATATACTTTAGTTTGAGTAATAGTGAATTGACCATTTGTAGATGTATAACCATTCGTGAGGGTAGGGGTAGTACCATTAGTGGTATAACGTAGTGTGGCGCCTTCGGGTATTGATACTTCTATTTTTAGTGATGAGTTGAATACCTGTCCTGGTTCGTTGACCTTAGGTTTAGCAAGTTGCTCATCTGCAAATTTGGATGTATTGTTCGTTTTTTCAGGAGTTGCCTCGCTAGTCCATCCCCATTCATCGCTTCCATCAGTTTTGCGCGCATAAGAACAACGATGTATAGTTACAGGGTAATCTTGTGAGTCAAGTAAATGTCCATTATTGTCATACAATGAAATGTTACCACCTTCTTCTACATTGAGCTTAAACTGACACTGAGTCTGACAATATTGGTCATTGTGATCAAACCAAATTGCTTTAAATCCATGAGCAGGAATAGAACCAATAGTCGCAGGCATGCGCCATTTACGAGTATCACTAGGATCATCACTCAAACAATAATATGCCAATGAAATCGGTTTGTCTGTTGGGTTATAGAGTTCAATGAAACTTCCAAAGTTCCATGATGGATCCACAAATAAATCAATATTAGAAGGCATAATCTCATTGATAATGACATTACTACTTTCTTCAGCTACTGATTTAATGCCGTTAGCGAACAAAAGTCCACAAATAATTGCAAAAAGGTATTGCTTTTTCATAATTTATTTTGTTTGTAAGTTAGACTTCTTAGAAATACTTATAAAACCATCAATGTCATTAGAAATAGGTACCATTTCGGGCCTTTTTTCAGGGAAAATTCTCTTTGCTCCTATATATCTTTTAATGAAATAACCAGAGGAGGAAAAATTGTCAATCATTATCCCTCTTGACGTACTAGCGTGAATAAATGTAAAATTGCCATTTGTTTTATCAACACTATATACGATGCCTACATGCCCAACTCCTCGTCCTGTTGCAGGTCGGCTAAAGAATACAAGATCTCCAGGTTGTAATTCGTTACGTTTTACATTTGTTCCCATTTGAAACTGAGCTCCAGAGGAATGAGGAAGTGAAAAACCGAATAGACGATATACAAAACTTGTGAAACCAGAACAATCAAATTGTTTGGGTCCAGAACCTCCTGATTTATATGGACGACCTCTATATTTTGCTGCTTCAGTCAGTAATTTTTGTGCAATTCCTTGTGGTTGAGTTGAATTGGACTTTAAAATGCCCTTTTTGTCCATTTGTAAGGAACTGAGAGGAAAGTATTCATGTGTAAGTTCTTTTATATCATTTCCTCCCATGAGAAACTTTCCATCTTGAAAGGCCCCATCATAGCTGGTTTCTATTTGTATAAGATTTTTGGCCTGACCATAAATAATAAGACGGTCACAATACAGTTCTAGGGGAAGAGCAGAAGGATATCCTGATACAAAAACTATATCAGCACCAGCATCTACGCAAAGATGGGTGAAATATTTTAATTCTTCAAGATAATCTTTCTCTTTATGCTTTAATGCCCTTGGTGAGTCAAATGAATAGCCTATGACAACAATATCAGTTTTAAATTTTAATCTTGAAATGATGGTCTTTATAATGACTGAGTCTTTTTTCGTGAGAGAGGATGGAGTGGATCCAAATGAGGCAAATCCATATTTCAGGCCTTTACTTGAAAAAGTGGTAAAGTCTTGGAATAACCTAAGGCCTGCATAGTTGATATTGGCTTTTTGAAGTTCTGCTATGGTATGGGAAATTTCTGTCTGGCTTCCTTTTGTAACATGGCTGGATGATAATGACAAAACTAAATTAATGTCCTTATATTTGTTTAGATTACTTTCTGTATTTGAACTGACATTGGCTTTCAATGTGGCAAATACAATATCAGCTTCATTGGACTTTGACGATTCTGAATGAAGTAAATCAATATCTCCTGCAAAAATAAGTTTTGTAGTTTTGTTCTCCTGTGACATACAAAAGTTCATTGATAGTATCCACAACAGAATTAGAGTTGAAAATTTAAACTTCATGTAAATATGCACATACTTTTTGCAAATATACTAAATAAAAATGAATTAGGTGTAATAGATGTTATCTTTTATTAAATAAAAAGCTTATATGTCATTTTTTTTGTGTAAGTTTGCAGAAAATTTCAAGAATATGTTTTTAATAGAATTAACAATAGCAGCTGTACTTTTGGCGAGTTATTTATTAATGAGTACAGATCGTCTTAATCACATCAATCGAGCAGCTCTTGCAATGTTCACAGGTGTAGCAGTTTGGGTGGTATTATTACTTGGAGGCGATAATATTCATAATACACAATGGAACCATTACATTCAAAAGGCATTGGAGGTAATTTTATTTTTGATAGCTACTAATACTATCATCAAAATAATGAATAACAATGGTGTGTTTGACTCATTAAAGACTTTACTAAGAACTCGTAACAGCAGAGCATTGTTATGGTATCTTTCATTGCTTACATTCGTTATATCTGCAAATGTGGAAAATTTAACAACAGTTGTACTTATGATGATGATTATGACTAGAATAGTTCGTTCTCATTCTCAAAGAATAGTTTATTCATGTGTCATATTGGTGGCCGCTAATCTAGGAGGATCAGTTTCTGTAATTGGTGGAATGACAAGCTTAATGATGTGGGCCCATAACGTTATCACTCCAACAGACTTTTTTGCAGGTCTTATCATTCCTGCATTGACAAGTTTGGTGGTATTTAATCTACTAATAGGCAAATTTATGATAGGTCGTGTTGAAGTTTCCTCAACATTAGGGATAGGTGATGATGATGTATATTTGCCTGGCTGGCAGAAAATATTGTTGTTAATTATCGGTTTGGCTTCAATATGGTTTGTGCCGTCATTTAGCAGGCTGACAAATCTTCCACCTTTTATTGGCGCTTTGACAGCTATGGCATTAGTTCTAATGTTGGATGGCATTTATAATTTTAAAAGGAACGGAAATCAGTTGTTTGTAAATAGAAAGTTTATTAGTAGTAATGAGTATGTAG